>CAZEDR010000137.1:0-8631 GCA_964510975.1 uncultured Melioribacter sp.
GAGAAAGCTGTTCAGCAAGTTTTTTGCCGCCGTCTGTACCAAAAATATCGTAACGTTTTCCGGTATCTGGCGCCAAAAAATAGCTCATATTTTCTACAATGCCAAGTATGGGAACATTAACGCGCTGAAACATTGCCAGCGCTTTCTTCACATCGATAATTGATGCTTCTTGCGGAGTTGTAACAATTACAGCGCCGGTTAATGGAATAGTTTGGACAAGTGTTAACTGAATATCGCCGGTTCCGGGAGGAAGATCGAAGATCAAATAATCTAACTCGCCCCAATGAACATCACTCATAAATTGTTTTATTGCACCGCTTGCCATAGGTCCGCGCCAGATAACCGGTGCATCTTCATCAATCAAAAAGCCGATAGACATTAATTTTACGCCAAAATTTTCAAGCGGAATCATTTTAGCAGTCTCGGTATCTTGAAAAATCTTAGGCTTTTCATTCAACCCAAACATTAACGGAACACTTGGGCCATAAATATCAGCATCGATCAAGCCGACTTTAGCACCGTCCATAGCAAGTGCAACTGCCAGATTAACTGCAACGGTGCTTTTGCCTACACCACCTTTTCCGCTTGCAACCGCAATGGTATTTCTAACTCCGGGTAATAAAGTACTAATGCGCTGATTAGCACTAGGTTGTACGCGTGCATCCATCTTAATGTCAATTTTGCCAACACTTGGAATTTCACTCTTAATTGCGTTAACACAATCTTGCTGAATTTTATCTTTGAGCGGGCAAGCTGGAGTTGTTAATTCAACAACGACCGAGACATTACCGCCATCTATTTTTACATCTTTAATCATGTTTAGTGTTACTAAATCTTTATGCAGATCGGGATCATCTACCTTACGAAGTGCATTTAAAACTTGTTCTTGAGAAATAACGGACATTTGTTCTCCTAGTTTTGGTTTCAAAAATAGTGATTTTTAGATTCTAATTGAGAGGAAATACAAAATAGCTGTAATTAGTTCACTAATAACAAATGATAGAATTAAGTATACTTAAAAAGAAAAATCATGGATGCTTGACTAAATGATAAGCTATACTTAACTTGTTTCTAAAAAAAACATGTCTACAATATCCACAGAAAATTATTTGAAAAAAATCTTCAATCACAAAAAGGCGTTTGGAGAAAAAATTAATGCCGTAAAGCTCGCTCAAGAATTATCTGTGTCTAAAGCAGCTATAAGTGAAATGGCGAAAAAACTGTCTAAGCATGGTTTGATCTCCTATGAAAAGTATAAGGGAATGGAATTAACAGATAAAGGCGAGAACATGGCTTTAAATGTTATTCGGCGTCACCGGCTGTGGGAACTATTCTTGATTAAAGTGCTGGATATGCCTTGGAGTGAGGTTCATGAGCAAGCAGAAATTCTTGAACACCATACTTCAGAAAAATTAATTGACCGTATTGATGAGTATCTGGGATTTCCGGATTTTGATCCGCACGGACATCCAATTCCCAAAAAGAATGGAACATTGCCGGGAGACCAAGATTATATTACTCTGGCTGATGCTGCTGAAGGTTCATCTTATGAATTAGTTCAGGTTGATGACCACGAAAAAAAATTAATTAGTTACCTTACGAAAGTAGGCTTTGTTTTGAATACACAATTCGAGGTTATCAATAAACTTGATTTCGATAAATCATTTACTATAAAATTCAAGGATACAATTATTTCTTTAAGTCAAAAAATCTCGGATAGTCTTTATCTAAAGGAAATAAAACAAGTAGGAGAAAAAAATGACTGATCCGGCTTTAGCATTAATTTTTTTCTTTTCTGCATTGATACTACTAGTGATTTTGTTTTTCCCGGACAAAGGGCTTCTGTCCCGATGGAAAAAAATAAAATCACAAACGGGACGTGTTCTTATTGAGGACGCGTTAAAGCATCTGTACGATTGTGAATTCAAAAACTTGGACTGTACGTTAAACAGTCTTGCCGGAAATCTTTCCTTAAAAGCCAGTCAAACAACAGATGTAATCTCTAATCTCGAATCAATGGGTTTAGTTGTATCCTCAGGTAATAAAATTTCACTTACATCCGAAGGAAGAAGCTACGCGATACGTGTTGTGAGAATACATCGTTTGTGGGAAAGATATTTAGCCGATAACACAAGCGTTTCAGAAAACGAATGGCATGCAATTGCAGAAGAACGCGAGCATGAAACTACTGATGAAGATGCGAATCGTTTAGCCGCTAGACTTGGTAATCCGTTAGTCGATCCGCACGGCGATCCTATTCCAGATGCCGATGGAGTGGTTCTTACTAAAGAAGGAATGTCTCTCAACAATTTGGAAGAAGGCAAGTACGCACGCATCATCCACATTGAAGATGAGCCAAAAGAAGTTTATGCTCAGCTAATCGCGCAAGGATTATATCCGGGAATGCAGATTTATGTTTTGCAAAGTTCTAAAGAGAAAATTCGTTTTGAAGCAGATGGTGAAGAATGTGTTTTAGCTCCGGTACTTGCATCTAATATTACAGTTCTTCCGTTTTCTGAAAAAGAAAGTGTCCAAGAATCATTTGAGAATTTATCTTCACTTCAAATTGACGAGGCTGCAGCTGTACTTGGAATTTCCAACGCAATGCGCGGTCAGCAAAGAAGGCGCATGTTGGATTTTGGAATTGTTCCCGGAACTGTTGTTCATGCAAGATTGAAAAGCATGAAAGGTGATCCGGCGGCTTATGAAGTGCGCGGGGCGTTAATTGCCCTTAGAAAAAACCAATCGGATTTAATACATATTAAAAAATTGAAAGAGAATTAAATGACTATGGTAGATACAAATTGCGCAACTTGTCCGGCGCATAACTCAGCAAACTTGGTTAAGCTTGGCATTGATATGTCCAACTTCGATTACGTAGTTGCGCTTGCCGGAAATCCAAACACCGGGAAAAGTACGGTATTTAATGCTTTGACCGGACTTCGTCAGCACACCGGCAATTGGCCGGGTAAAACCGTTGGGCGCGCCGAAGGTGGCTTTCAATATGGTGATAAGCGTTTTAAAATTGTTGATTTGCCCGGAACTTACTCTTTACTTTCAACCAGTACTGATGAAGAAATTGCACGCGATTTTATTTTGTTCGGTCAACCGGATGTAACAATAATAGTAGTAGATGCTTCCCGCTTGGAAAGAAATCTTAATCTTGCCCTTCAAGTTTTGGAGATAACCGACCGCGCAGTTCTATGTCTCAATCTTATTGATGAAGCTAAACGTCATCACATTAGTGTTGATGAAAGATTACTTTCCAAGAGTCTGGGAATACCTGTAATTCCAACTGCGGCAAGACAAGGAGTGGGAATTCCTGAACTTCTTAAAAATATTAATGCTGTTGCTACCGGAGAATATGTTTGCAAGCCGTACAGAATGACTAGCGAAATTAAAAAGGTTTCTCACGCTGTTGAAGATTTAAATAAAGAACTTGAAACGCAATTTCCAAACTTGGCGAACACTCGCTGGATTGCACTGCGCTTACTTGAAGGTGATCAGAGAGTTATTGACGCTGTCAGAAGTGGAGAGATTGGAAGTTTAACAGCAGTTGAAACAGAAAACGGTTGAGTGATTATTATAACTTAGATATAGAAACGGAAAATTAGATGAACCAAGTTGAAGAGATAATTAATAAAGCTAATAAGTACCGATGGGAGATTGGAGAGAATCTTCACGATGCTATACTCGAATCGATCTATACTGATGCGGCGAGAATAGCAGACGTAGCTGTAACACGATCCGGCGAAAAACAAAAATTCAATTGGGACAGATGGATTGATAAAATTGTAACCGGTAAGTGGACCGGATTCCCAATAATGTTTGTATTGCTTGTTGTTGTTTTCTGGCTAACAATTAGCGGCGCTAATGTTCCCTCCGCAATGATTGCTACATTGCTTGTGGATACTCTACAACCATTGCTAAAGGAAGGGGCAAACTTTCTCCATTTCCCTTGGTGGTTAAGCGGAGTTTTAATTGATGGTGCATACTTAGCTCTTGCATGGGTAATAAGTGTAATGCTTCCGCCTATGGCAATATTCTTCCCGATGTTTACATTGCTGGAGGATTTTGGTTATTTGCCTCGCGTAGCTTTCAATATGGATAATTTATATAAACGCGTTGGCGCGCATGGCAAACAAGCACTTACAATGAGTATGGGATTTGGCTGTAATGCTGCGGGTGTCATCGCTGCAAGAATTATTGATAGCCCGAGAGAAAGATTGATTGCGATCATCACAAATAATTTTTCTTTGTGTAATGGAAGGTGGCCGACTCAAATTCTAATTGCAACAATTTTTATTGGCGGTGTAGTTCCTTCTTATCTTGCCGGTATTGCAAGTGCAGCCGCTGTAATGGTAGTTGCAGTGCTCGGAGTTGTTTTTAGTTTAATTGTATCGTGGTCCTTATCGAGATCGGTTTTGAAAGGAGAAGCTTCCGCCTTTAGTTTGGAGTTGCCGCCATATCGTCCTCCACGTTTTTTTCAAACACTTTACACTTCTTTGATTGATAGAACTCTAATGGTTCTTTGGCGAGCTATAGTTTTTGCAGCACCGGCGGGCGTTGCAATTTGGCTGGTTGCAAATGTTACCATAGATAATGTTAGTATTGCCGAATATTTTATTAACTGGACTGATCCTTATGCATTTGTGATCGGGCTAAACGGTGTTATCATACTAGCATATATAATTGCTATTCCAGCTAATGAAATTGTAATCCCAACAGTATTAATGCTTACAGTTCTCACAACAAAAATTGCCGGAGTTGGTGCGGGCAGCGGTGTTATGTTCGAAATGGAATCGGTAAATGATACTGCTGCACTGTTGCAATCGGGAGGTTGGACAGTTCTGACTGGCATTAACTTGATGCTATTTAGTTTATTGCATAATCCTTGCTCAACAACTATTTACACAATATACAAAGAAACCAAAAGTATGAAGTGGACTTTGATCTCAACTTTTCTTCCGGTTGTAATGGGAATTGTGATTTGCTTTTTCGTTGCTCAAATCTGGAGATTGTTTTGATGAGTAAAAATTTGAAATATCTTTTCTTATCAACATTTTTCTTCACATCAATTATTTTTGGTCAGACAACTCTTCCTGATTTAATTACCGATAGACCGGATGTGACTGAATCCGCAATAGCTGTTCCTACGGGAAGCTTCCAGGTAGAAACCGGCTTTTCTTTTCAGCAGCAAAAGGTTACTGAATTTGGCGAGACACTCGAGAACAGGTCAATTTCTTTATTTAGCACTTTGTTTAGATATGGTGTCTTCTCCAATTTGGAATTTCGTTTTGGCGGCGGTTACTTTTCCAACAAATCTACTTTGGGTCAGTCAGCTTCATCTGTTCATGGAATTAATGATCTGATGGTCGGTTCGAAATTTGTTTTGCGTAATGACGAATCCTATTTAACAAATTTTGCGGCAATGTTTGAAATGACGATGCCGTTTGGGGCGGATGAATTAAAACCGGAAAAGTTTGAACCGAAATTCATGTTTTTGGGCGAACAAGAAATTAATGAGTTTTGCGCTCTCGCCGGAAATGTTGGAGTTGAATATTCAAGTGATTTGAATAAATATCTAGCTGATTATTCTTTATCGTTAGGGGTAGATGTAACAGATAGAATCGGGTTGTTTGCCGAAATTTTTGGACAAGCAAGTAATGATTTAACGCCCGATAATTTCTTTGATTGCGGAATTACCTATTTACAAACGGAAAACTTGCAAGTAGATTTTTCATTCGGATATACTTTATCAAAAAACAAAACCGAATGGTTTGCCGGAGTTGGCATAGCAATTAGATTTATGAAGTAGATAAATCTCTTTGTATTATTTTCTTCTGTCCGGCAGATGCTTTTTGCATCATCCAATCTTGATGACTCAAAATCTCTTCATTAAAAACCGGTCTGTTGAAAACATATTTACCGGTTGGAAGAAGAACGCGCGACTTAACATTATCATCAAGTATTGTTCTTAATACATTATCTTTAATGAAGTTTTTCAATTCGGGATCATTTATTGGGAAAGTAATTTCAACTCTTCTATCAAGATTACGTTGCATTATATCGGCAGAACTACAATAGATTTCATCTTTACCGTTATTGTAGAAATAGTAGATTCTGCTATGCTCTAAAAACCTCCCTACAATACTTATTACCCTTATGTTGTCGCTCAAGCCCGGCACTTGCGGCATTAAGCAAGATATTCCACGAACAATTAAATCAATCTTAACACCACAGCGGGAAGCTTCATACATAGCGGCAATTAAAAGGGGATCGACTAGTGAATTCAACTTAAAAACTAAATAACCTTGTCCGCTGATTTTTACATTTTTAATTTCACGCTCAATCAGCTCAATAAATTTTTCTCTCATATTTATTGGCGCAACTGAAAGCTTTCTGTAAATCTTCTGTTCCGAATAACCGGTCAAGTAATTAAAAATTTCTGAAACATCAGCACAAATTTCCGGATTAACTGTGAAGTAACCTACATCGGTATATATTCGCGCGGTTGTTGTATTATAATTTCCTGTTCCTAGATGAACATAACGCTTGACTCCATCTGCTTCTTTACGAACAACAAGAGTCATCTTTGCGTGTGTTTTAAGTCCAACCAATCCATACACAACGTGAACGCCGGCTTTTTCAAGCTCGCGAGCCCAGTAAATATTGTTTTCCTCATCGAAGCGAGCTTTTAGCTCAACTAAAACAGCTACTTGTTTTTTTCTTTCTGCTGCTTCAATCAAACATTTTACGATAGGAGAGTTCAATCCCACGCGATAAAGAGTTTGTTTGATTGCAAGTACTTCCGGGTCGCGAGAGGCTTGCTTTACAAATTCAACAACCGGATTAAAGGAATCATAAGGATGATACAGCAGTATATCTTTCTTCTGAATTAGTGAGAAAATATTTTCTTCTTCGAACGGTTCCGGAGTAACTGCGTGAAATGGTTTCTCTTTTAAGTGAGGAAGTTGCAAATCATAAAGAAGCATAATATCACTTAAGCCAAGTGCACCATCAATTATGTGAACATCTTCACGAGCTATTTCCAAGTTCTCAATCAGAGTCTCAATCATATATTCCGGCATTTGTTTTTCAACTTCAAGTCGAACGACGGAACCGAACTTCCTTTGTTTAATATTTTCTTCAATTACTTGAAGAAGATCATCAGCTTCATCTTCTTGAATTTCGAGGTCTGTATCGCGGGTAATTCTAAATCTGTATGCTTCAAGAATTTCTATGCCTGGAAAAAGGTAATACATATTGTTTTTTATTAAGTCGCCTATCCAGATGAACTTGGTTATTCCATTTCCGTTTTTCGGTTTGGTTTTAATTATTTGATCAATCCTTAACAGACGGGGAAGATTTGTTGGCACTTTTATACGCGCAAAATTCTTTTCGCCGGTAGGTTTTTTAATTCTAACGGCAAAACTTAAACTCAAATTCGAAATGTAGGGGAAAGGTCTACCCGGATCGAAAGCTAGGGGAGTTAACACCGGATAAATTTCTTGAACGAAGTAATCGTTAAGCGCGTCTCGCTCTTCTTTTGTAAGCTGATTAAGCTCGCAGATACAAATTTTGTTTTCTTTTAATCTAGGAATAACATTACACTGCCAGAAATCGTAAATTTTCTTTATCATTTCTTGAACAGAAGTTTCTATTAACTTTAGCTGTTCCATCGGAGACAAACCATCTATCGAGGTATCAATAACTTTGGCGCGGATTTGTTCTTTTATTCCGGCAATACGAATCATGTAAAATTCATCTAGGTTGGAAAAGAAAATTGAAATAAACTTCACTTGGTCTAATAGCGGGAGTTCCGGATTCAGAGCCTCTTCTAAGACACGTCTGTTAAATTCTAACCAGCTCAAATCTCTATTGAAAAAATTTTCCGGACGCTGATATTTATTTAAATTCTCTTTGGAAAGTTTCAATGCCATCTCTTTGATCTCTATTAATAGAACTACTTATTAAACTTTTTAGCTGATGTGAAACTGTCAATATCATATTCAATTCCACGTTCCGGAATGTTCAACCGTTTAATTTTTACTTTAGCAATCTTGAAAAACTTTTCGGCAAGCGTATCGTGATAATCAGAAAAAATTACTATTTCTTTAATCCCAGCGGCGATTAGAGCTTTTGAACAATTGGTGCAGGGCATATTAGTAACATAAGCAGTTGCATTTGCTGTGCTGATTCCGTGGGAAGAGCATTGTAAAATTGCGTTCATTTCAGCATGAATTGTGCGCACGCAATGGTTGTCAACCAATAAACATCCGTCATCCTCGCAATGAGCATCGCCTGGAATTGAGCCATTATATCCGGTGGAAAGAATTTGTCTGTCACGAACCAAAACACACCCGCAATGCATTCTAGGACAAGTTGCCCGCTCGGAAACAAGCATGGCTACCTTCAAAAAATATTGGTCCCACGACGGACGTTTGCTCTTTTTCATCATTATTCCGCTTTTTGTGAAATTGGGGCTGTAATTTATCGCTTTTTTTGAATAATTAACAAAAATGATTGAGCTTGCTAAATGGTTAGTTTTTTGCTGGTTTAAAAAAGCGACTGCTAAGGTTGAGGGCGGACCTTAGCAGTCTATCAGTAATTTAAGGAGGGGTTACTGAT
>CAZEDR010000138.1:0-6903 GCA_964510975.1 uncultured Melioribacter sp.
TCCATCTTTGTTCTGGCAGAAGAAACGCTGGGGAGTTGGTGGAACTGAAAGCGATTTTATTGGTTATCTAATAATGACTTGGGGCTATATTGCCAAAGCCGCAATATTATTAACCCCATTGTTTTTCTCACTAACGGCTTTATATTTGTGTGTCTTCAAAGTTGTAGTGGATTACTTTTTTGTGAGACCGGTTTTTGATCGGCTGCGAATCAAAATTAAATTTTTACACTTCCTAGTATTTGAGATTTACTATATAGTCTATGTTTTGATTTTACCTTTCATTGTCTTGCCAAACAGAAAAGTAAAATGGAAAGGAAGAACTTTTTGAACAGATGTTCGCAAATAAATTTTAGGAGATTCGAGATGAAAAATATATTGAGCTTATTGTTGATAGTATCATCTCTTCATTTCGCTCAGCAGATTGAATATTTTCCAAGTCAATTGAACGTAAAACCTTTTGTTGCCAATACAATTGAACCAAAACTCGGTTTTATGTTTAAGACTAAGGGGAATGAACTTCGCTTGGATATTGGAAACTCTATTGATCTGGCTAAATTGGAAACACCTTCCGGTACAATCGCGGTCGGTGCTGATTTATTTACTTGGACACTTCTGCGTAAAGAAAAAAACTTTCACTTTCCGGTTGATGCAGTTGATTATTTGTTTGGTTTGAATTTCAGCTTGAAGAAATCGGTTCACGATTATTCTTTCGGCGCAAGGATGAGAATCAGTCATATCAGCGCCCATTTTGTTGATGGTCATTTCGATAAAGAAAAATTTATGTGGTTAAATAACCGTTCACCAAGAGTTTATTCGCGCGAGTTTATTGAGATCATTCCCTTTTACCAATTCAAGCAATTAAGAATGTATGCCGGGTTAACTTATCTATTTCATGTAGACCCGGAAATTCAGCATCATGATCTCTATCAAGTTGGTTTTGATTATTACAGAAAAGATTTGCTAACAGAGGATGTTTCTCCATTTTTAGCGTACGACGTAAAATTAACCGGCGCAATCCGAAGCGGTACGCCAAATCATTCGTTCAATGCGGGAATTAAATTTGGAAAACCTCATGGAAGAGGTTTGAGCGTTTATTATCAGTATTATTCTGGTTTCAGTATTCATGGTGAGTACTCTGATCTCAGAGAAAAATATTCCGGCATTGGCCTAAACTTGGATTTATAGAATGCCGGAAACTTTCCAATCATCTTTACGAAATAGTTTTTTCAAGCTGAGAAACAATCCGATAGTTCAATTGTTGCTTTTTCTTGTAACCTTCTTAACAACGTTAATTGCCGGAGTTTATTGGACAACTCCCATAAATGGCCCTATTGAGTTTACTCAACTTTCACTTGGACTTCCTTACGCAGCTTCCATTCTTTTTATTCTTGGCGTGCATGAATTTGGACATTACTTTGCTGCTGTTGCGCATAAAGTGAAAGCAACTCTTCCATACTTCATTCCATTTCCTCCAATATTAGGCGCGCTAAGTTTTGGAACAATGGGGGCGGTAATAAAAACCAAATCGATTATTCCAGACAACAAGGCAATGTTCGATATTGGCGCCGCCGGTCCAATCGCCGGATTCATTGCGTGCATGGGCGTTTTAATTTATGGATTCACTCATCTGCCTCCGATTGATTACTTGCTGGCAATTCATCCCGATTATTTTTCTCCGGAATATGGAAAGGGTGCAATCAATTTTGCGTTTGGAGATTCACTACTTTTTGTTTTGATGAGAGAAGTTTTTGCAACGCCCGGACAGTTTATTCCCCCAATGTCTGAGATTTATCATTATCCATATTTATGTGCCGGATGGTTTGGTCTTTTTGTTACATCAATGAATCTGATTCCAGTTGGACAGCTTGATGGCGGGCATGTTATTTATTCCATGTTCGGAGGTAAAAAACATGAAGCAATTGCAAGCGTTTCACTAATAGCGTTAATTATGTTAGGTGTTATTGGGATTTTAACTGCCTTTTTTGATGTTCAAATTTCTTTTGGTTGGAGCGGCTGGCTCTTTTGGGCTTTCATCTTGTACTTCTTCATAAAAGTGAAACATCCGCCGGTAATTTATTTTGAGAAGCTGAGCGCGGGCAGAATGGTCTTGGGAATCCTTGCCATAATCATTTTTATACTCTCATTCACACCAACGCCGTTTATATTTTCTTTTTAGAGAGTGAAATTCACCTTGCATTTTAGAAGCAACATACTTTAATTTTCGAACAACAAAGGGAAGAGATATAGAGAATTTGCTACCGTAATCAATTTGAAAACTAAAAGGCAGTTTCTCTATGAGTATTTCTTTTTTAGCACACCTTAAAAAACTATTCGCAAGTAGACCCGGAATGAAAAAACTAAGTACATTTTTGGCAATCGCATTGCTTGCAATCTCATTTTCTGCATGCGATAGCATTCCCGATGGAGTCGTAGACAACAAGTTTGTTGATTACAAGGTTGTTAAACTTGAATCGCCATCGAGTTTCTATTATTCAAATCCCGATTCTCTTTTTACTGCATCGGTGACAATCCAAAATATCGCAAGTGTAGATCAAGTTTGGCTTTCGGTAAAGTCAGTTGACGGGACAAGCTATGTGACCAAACAAGTATTCCTAGCAAAGGGAACTGCAACTCAGAACTCAACTATTTTTACTGCAAAAGTGCCGATGAGCAAAAAAGTTTCCAGCGGAAAATACCTCGTTGAATTCTTTATTAGTGATAATATTCATCCTTCACCGGATAATGTATCAAAGGTTGGAGAGCAAGTTTTAGTTTATAACAACAACCAAACTAATTACCCGCCGGAAATTTCGAACCCGAATTTGCCCACTTCAATCACCCTCGTTAAAGATGAAACTGTTCCAGTTAACGTTACTGTTTCTGCTTCAGACCCGAACGGCTTAGCTGATATTGCAAGTGTCTCATATGAATTGTATAAACCGGATGGCACTAAAATGGTTAATAGTCAAGGGATTTCAGTATTCCCAATGTTTGACGATGGTAATACAAGCGCAAATGGAGATGTAAAAGATAAAGATGGCATTTATACAATTAGGTTAGCATTCCCCTCCACAGTTCCTACTGGAACTTGGAGATTTGAATTCCAAGCAAAAGATAAAAGCGGCGCTGTTAGCAATGTTATTAAACAAACTCTTGGGGTGAACTGATGGAACTAATGACGAAGATTAAGATTAAGAGCAAGAGCATGAACGAGATTAAGAACATGAGCCTGCCTCGCGTTGCCGCAGGCAAGATTAAGAAAGAGTTACTTTTAGTGATATTTATTCTACTTGGTTTTGCCTCTTATTTAAGCGCTCAGAGTATACCATCTAATTATGGAACTGAAAACAGATTACGAAAGATTAATGACAATACTCCGGCTAGCAATGTAGCTGAAAGAATCTGTATCCAATCGAAGGATATTATTTGGATTGGAACCGGATCTGGATTAAGTAAAACGACTGATGCTGGGGCATCCTGGACAAACTATTACAACACAGAAGCCTTTGGAAAAGAAAGCATTTCTGCAGTTGCTTATGGTCTTGGAGCAATTTGGGCAGCAACATGGCATATGGTCGTTGACGATAATTCCGGTGAAGATATTCCTTATGGTACTGGTCTACGCTATTCGGTTGATGGAGGGACAACATGGTCGTCAATTCCCCAGCCTGTTGATAATCAAGCAGATTCGATAATTTACTACGGAACAAACAAATTAAGAGCTGTTCCGCAAACAGCTAAACAAAAAAACTTCACTTATGATATTGCTATAACAAAAAATACAATTTGGATTGTTTCGTTTGGTGGTGGAATCAGAAAATCGACAGATATGGGAAAGACATGGCAGAGAGTCATTCTCCCTCCTGATTACTTAGATTCAATTTCTCCAGGTGATAAACTATCGTTCGATCTCTCCCCGGTGAGTGGAAATCTTAGTAAAGAAACAAATCTCAACCATCGTGTATTTTCAATTCTTGCAGTTGGCGATGATACTTTATATGTGGGAACTGCTGGTGGTATAAATAAGACGACAAATGCGAAGGAGCAATATCCCAGTTGGAAAAAATTTAATCATACTAATCAACAAAAACCGATAAGCGGAAATTTTATTCTTGCGCTAGACCGCAATGAAATTGATGGAACAATTTGGGCTGGAACCTGGAAAGCCGAAGGACAAACAGAGTACTGGGCTGCTAGCGCATCTTCAAATGGTGGACAATCTTGGGAAACATTTTTGACCGATGAAAAAATACATGACTTTGGATTCCGGCACTATACAAACGGTGTTACGGATGTTTTTGCAGCTGCAGAAACCGGGCTTTATAGAAGTTCCAACAATGGAATGACTTGGATTGCAGCGCCGAAGATTATAGATAGCGAATCAAAAGTTGAAGTGAAGGCTACTTCGTTCTTAAGTGTTGAATGCAACGTACTTAATTCCAACACAACTGAAATATGGATTGGTACAAATGATGGGCTGGTTAAAGCAATTGAAACTCCGACAAGCTCTTGGTTCGAGAAATGGAAAGTATATTTTGTTTCCAGCGGAACGGTTACTGCAAGTGAAAGTTTTGCTTTTCCAAATCCATTTAATCCTAAAACCGATTTGCTTAGAGTAAAGTATAATCTGGAAAAAGCATCTTCTGTCAGTTTGAGAATCTTTGATTTTGGAATGAATCTGGTTCGCACAGTTTTACAGAATACTTCGCGCGGAGTGAATCCGGAACAAATTGATTATTGGGACGGCAAAGATGATGTAGGCAAAATTGTACCAAACGGAGTTTATTTTTATCGTTTGGATATTGGCGACAGCACTCCGCTGTTCGGTAAAATCTTGGTAATGATGTGAGGCGCGCCATGAAAAAATTATTAATTGTAATCTCGCTTATAACATTTTCAATCAATGCGCAGTCACAATATTCTGCAATAAGCAGTATGCCCGGCGCGTTTAGCCGTCTTGGTTTTGGCGCGCGCGGTATTGGAATGGGAAACGCAATGTCGTCTGTTAAAGAGGGCAATTTAGTTTCCTACTACAATCCCGCATTGGCAGTATTTCAAGAGGGAAACTCATTTCAAACATCTTACACATTTCTTTCGCTAGATCGAAAGCTGAATTATCTGAACTTCACTAGGAAGTTTGAGTTCGGTAAAAAGGAAATGGCGGATGGAACAATTAAACCCCGTTCGGTTGCCGGAATAAGTGTTGGTGTAATCAACGCCGGTGTTACAAATATTGATGGACGCGACAGTCAAGGCAACAAAACCGAAACACTGTCAACTTCCGAAAACCAGTTTTTCGTAGCTGTTGCAAATAAGTTTTCTGATAAATTCTCTGTTGGTATCGCGTTCAAGTTTTACTACTACAAACTATATGAAGAAGTAACGACAAACGCATTCGGTATTGATATAGGCGCGCTTTATTCCATTAACGAGGCGATGACTTTGTCTTTGACTTTCTCCGATCTAAATACAAAATACAAATGGGATACCGGAAAGATTTATGGCGCGAGTGGAATGCTTAGCGAAGACAAATTCCCGCTAATGAAGAAATTGGGTTTCTCATATAAATTTGATGATCCTAAGATTATTGCTTCTGTTGAATATGAAAGTAGCAACGCAAAGACAAGTTATTTAAGAGCCGGCGCCGAGTATAATCTGTTTCAAGATTTATTCTTGCGCGGCGGTGTGGATAAAGTAAATCTAAACAATATGGATATTCCGGTTCGTCCTTCTTTCGGATTATCTTATTTTTACAAAGCCGGTGCAATTAATCTTGGCTTCGATTACGCTTTTGTAATTGAACCATATTCTGCCGGCGATCAACATGTTATTGGAATTAATGTGAACTTCTAATGAAAAATAAATTCATTTTACTAAAAACTAATACCACTAAGTCACAAAGAGCACAAAGTTTGCACAAAGTAGAAAATAACTTCTCTGAATGCTTAGAGTCTTCGTGTCTTAGTGGCAAATCTTTTTTTCGGAGCTTGGCTTTATTTAGTGTATTACTCATTTTTATCTCTCCAATGCTTGTTGCTCAGCCTGTTGGTGAAAGTGGATTGGCATTTTTGAAACACGGTTTCGGCGCAAGAAACATTGCGATGGGAGATTTCGGCGTTGCTTCTGCGAATGATTTGACAGCACTTAGTTATAATCCGGCTTTGCTCGCAGAAAACAAATCTCAGCTAAACTTTTCCCACAATTCTCTTTTTCAAGATATGTCTTCAGAAATGTTGGGAGTTAGTTTTGGTGCATTCGGTTTACCTTTTGCAGTCGGAGTAAATACAACAAGCGTTACGGGAATAGAAGTAAGAACCAAGCCGGGCGAAGCCGACGGTACTTTTGACGCTCATTATTTCTATGGAAGTCTTTCATCAGCATATGGTATCACAGAAAAACTTACAGCCGGAGCTACCGTTAAATACATTTATGAAAGTATGTATAGCGATGAAGCTACCGGTTTAGCTTTTGATTTCGGTTTAGCGTACAAAAATTTGGTAAACGGTTTAACGCTTGGCGCCTCGCTAAAAAATATTGGCAGTATGAACTCGCTAAGAAGTGAATCAACCGAACTGCCGAATGATTTAAGTATCGGCGCAGCATATGATTTTATGCTAAGTGATTTTCGTTTTACGGCAACCGGCGGATTTCAAGAATATCTGAAAGAACGTAAAGCACATGCTCATTTTGGCGGAGAAGTTTCTTATAAAGAAAATTTTGCTTTGCGAATTGGATATTTAAGCGGATATGATTCAAAAAACATTAGCGCCGGATTTGGTGTAATTTGGAAAAGTCTTAACCTTGATTACGCCTACGTGCCGGTAAAATATGGTTTAGGCGATTCTCATATTCTAAGTTTGACTTATACATTTAACTAAGATTTTACCGAAGCGATATTTGCAA
>CAZEDR010000138.1:6947-8597 GCA_964510975.1 uncultured Melioribacter sp.
CTATGGAAATTATTAAGTACACAGAAGAATGGAAAGAGAAGTGGGATGAGTTTGTTCTCGCTTCCAATAACGGAACAATGTTTCACCTTCAAAAGTTTTTTGATTATCACACTCCGGGTAAATTTCATTTCGATCATCTAATATTTATTGACGAAGGGAAAATTGTTGCGGTACTGCCCGGTGCAATTAGGAATGGAGTTTTTGAATCGCCTATTGGCGCTAGCTACGGATCGATTGTTACCAAGGATGTTAAGTTTGCTCAAGCGATGGAAATCGTTACTATGCTGAAAAATTATTGCAAGCAAATTGGGCTAAGCGAAATTATTCTTACATCCGCCCCGATGGTTTACGAGCGGCATCAAAATCAAAATTTAGATTTTGCATTGCTCTGGCAAGGATTTCATTATTCGCTCCATTATATCTCGAGTGCGATTAAGTTAAATCCTTATACAGATATTCTGGAAAGATTTGCGCCAACAACACGCCGTAATGTTCGCAAGACAATTACAGATTTTAAGCTGCGTGTAGAAATTAACGACCGTTATGATGAATTTTATCCTATACTTATCGAAAATAAATCGCGCCACAATGTTAAGCCAACACATTCGCTAGAAGATTTACTGAAGTTGAAGGAACTGTTGCCAGACAATCTAAAATTGTTCATGGTATATCTAGAGGACAAACCGATTGGCGGCTCACTAATGTTTGTTGCTAATAAGACGGTTGCGGTTTGCTTCTACAATATGCTTTACTATGATTATGAAAAGTATAAACCGATACAACGAGTGATGTATGAAGTTGTTAAGCATTACACAGAAGCTGGCTTCGAGTATGTTGATATTGGTGTTTCTCAAGATACCAAAGCTGTAAATCCGATGACGCCAAGTATGAGCCTGATCGATTTCAAAGAAAAATTTGATGCCAAAACAATTATGCGCAACACGCTGCATATTAAATTGTAATATTGATGGCTTCGAAGAAAAAAATCTGTTTAGTTTTTCTTGGCAATCCGCTTCAAGATTCCCGCTTAACTAATCTTAGCAATTCCTTACGGCAAGATGGATTTGCAGTTTCTGTAATTGGCTTTGATTGGTTCTCTCTAAAAGAAACTCATTTCGAACAAGATCTTAAAATATTTCGCATTCGGAAAAGCAAATTCAGTTTTTTCTTCTATCTCAGTTACAATCTTATACTTATCCGGGAATTGCTTAAGGAACAAGCAAATGTTTTTTTCGCGGAAGATTTATACACGCTTCCGATAGTTACCTTCTACGCAAAATTGAAATCTGCTAGAGTCTTCTATAACAGTCGCGAGATTTATGCTTACATAGGAGGTTTGCACAGCCGCCCAAATGTTCAGCGAATAATTACTGCAATCGAGAGATTCTTTATTAAGAAAGTTGATCTGGTAATGACTACCGGAGAGATGGATTCCGAGTTTCTCGAAAAATTTTATTCCTTACCTAAAACTTCTGTTGTCAGAAATATACCGTTGTACCAAAAAGCTGAATCAAAAGTAGATTTTAGAAAACTATACAATATCCAAGAAGATAAACTGATTCTGCTATATCAAGGCGTTCTGATTCCCGGAAGAGGTATTTCGATAGTAATCGAAGCATTATCCAAAATCCCCAAGGCGGTTTTTCTTTT
>CAZEDR010000139.1:0-7980 GCA_964510975.1 uncultured Melioribacter sp.
GAACCACATAAATCCGTCTTTATCCTGCATAACATCATAAACGGTTGAAGAAGCCAGTCCGTCGGATGAAGTGTAATGATAATAAGGAGGCGTCTGCGGATAGAATTCAGAATAGATTAAAAAGCAAAGTATAAAAGCAAGTTTTAAGTGTATGTTCATTATCAGACTAAATTTAAGACTGATTTAATTTTCTGCAAAAACTCCGGAGCTCGTCTGCGCGAAATTTCGATTCGGGTTCCGTCAGACATGGTAACAGTATATCCGCTGATATTCGAGTAATCCTTTATATGCTCAATATTTAGAATGTAAGATTTATGCACTCTGTAAAAATTATGCTTCGCTATTGCTTCTTCGAACAGCTTTAATGTTTTGGAAACAATTTTGTGTTTGCCTCCGCCAAGAACAACTTTTGTGTAACATCCTTGTGCCTCTAGAAAGATAATATCTTTAAGAAAGAGTATTTCGAAACCATGTGATGTAGGTAGAACTAATTTCTCACTTGCTAAAAATGATTTATCAAGTTTTAAGTTGGTTTTAACAGTTAGAAGTTTTTTTATCGCAAGCTTTAGTTCTTTGATGTTGATTGGTTTTAGTAAATAATCTATTGCCCCGGCTTTTACCGCGTTAATGCCATATTCCTCATGAGCACTTACAAAAACAACCATAAATTTTTTTTCATCATACTCATCCAAGAAGTCAAATCCATCCAACACCGGCATATTTATATCTAGAAACACTACCTCCGGATTATAAAGCCCGACGAGCTTTTGAGCATTAACTACTGAATCTGCTGTCCCGAGTATCTCAACTTCGTGGCAATAAGTTTCAATAATCTTCTTCAGATTCTCTCTGCCGAACAACTCGTCATCAACAATTATAGCACTTAGCTTTGAAGGTAAATCATTTGTTTCCATTGAAGCAATTTTTCTTTCCTGTAGCCAAGCTCTACATTTTGAACTAAACTACATTTACTATTGGGCGGTTTAGAATATTAGATAAATGATAAATATTTGGAGTGTATGAGGAATCATAATGTCCATAATAATACATGATGCCTTGAAATCAAACTATTATTTTAGTTTACAAATCTTTTCACGATCTGATTTGTTCTGAAGTGATTATTGCGGATTAGAGCCGGGAGGATAGCAAAAGAGCGGCTCTTCGCCGCTCATATTTGTTACAAGTACTTCTATAAACATTATTAGTTTATTTCATCAGCACAAATTTCCGCGTAGCTATAAATTGATTCGCTCTTATTCTATAGAAATAAACTCCGCTCGAATATTTTGAACCGTCGAATGCAATTTTATATACTCCTGCGTTTTGCTTTTCATTAACAAGCGTTGCAACTTCTCTTCCAAGTACATCGTACACTTTTAGTGTTACATGACTGACCGCTGAGAGCTGATAGCTGATTGCTGTCGTTGGATTAAACGGATTCGGATAATTTTGTTCCAACTCAAACTTTGCCGGCGCATCAATAGTAACTTCTACAACCTCACTGTACTCATACTTGCCATCAAAATCTATTTGCTTCAAACGGTATTGCACTTTTCCGCTTGGTGCTGTTGCATCGGTATAAGAATAACTCTTTGGAGAGTTTGAATTGCCGCTGCCTTTTACAAATGATATTTCTTTCCACTCTTCGTTCATCACTCTACGCTCTACACTGAATCCGTAGTTATTCACTTCCGTTGCAGTCTCCCAGCTTAATTCAACATTCTGCATTTTACACTCAGCACCAAACGAAGTTAACTCCACCGGTAGCGGCGAACTTTCACTTGCAATTATAAATTGACTGAAAGATGTTATTCCATTAAACGTTACCGTTGTTGATGTGGCTGACGAAGCCGATGCCGCCAAGCTCCAATCTCCTTCAGCATTACTTTCTCTTCTATATAGTTTTAGGTTTGATGGTGTTGATTGATCTGATGCGCTTATGTACCCCTCCGGTAAAGTGAAAGTTAAGTTTGTTGAGAAGCTTCCTGGCGTTCCATAAGCTTTTATTACAAAATATTTATTAATCACATTTCCGCTTGTACCTGATGTTGTATTTGGCGCTCTGTTAATTTCAGTATTAACAAGATCAACAGCATTATCAAAAGCATCGCTGGTTGTTAACTGTACATTGCCAAGACTTGCCGTGCCTGTCGTAAAACTGTTGCTGCTGTAACTTGTACCACCGCCAACAGGAATAGTCGAACTAACCCAGGCATTAGCATTATCCATGTTAGTTAACGTTCCGTTATGACCACCGGCTACGTCCACTAAAGAACTTGAACCGCTCCCGTCGTTAAACTGCCAATAACCAACAAGCCCGCTTTCAGCATTGTCAAATGTTCTGTGCAGGTTTTCATGTATTTGTTGCTGTGTACGAACTGTATTCCAAATTCTTACTTCGTCTATAGCGCCCGGAAAACATCTGTTGTCACTTTCAATATTTACTTTAAAATCTACTCCTATGCATAAAACATCCGTATTTGCCTGCACTGTTATTGGTGTTCCGCTAAGCGTCTGCTCAACGCCATTCAAGTAGAGATGTCTAGTACCATTATCATTTACAGCAGCGATATGATACCATGTATCAGCAGTTAAAATTCCGTTAGATGTGCTCGCTCCATCGAATGTTAAACCGGAATATGGACTTGTGTTGGTTAATCTTAAAACATATCCGTTAGCACCGGACGACTGATATTTGGAAACGATTCCGGCACGAGATTTAAATGTGGAAGGTTTTATCCATACTTCTATTGTATAGTTTGTAGTTAAATCTAAAGCAGTGTTATCGTTAACATTAACATAATCATTCAGCCCATCGAAGTTTAAAGCACTGCCCGGCGAGGAGGATATTGTTGTGAACACCAAATCATCCCCATAAGAAGTGCCGTAATAATTTGTTGCATATGCGCGCACGTGGTAGTTTGTTCCGTCAGTTAATCCGCTTAATGAACTTGTGAAAGAACCGGTTCCGCTTCCATCAGTTGTATGACTATCTGATGTTGTTGGATTCTGTGAGGTACCCCAGCAAACACCGCGCGCAGTAACACCATACCCGTGATCGCTTGTAACATTACCGCCCCCCGATGCTGTTGAAGTTCCTACATTTGTTATACTGCTTGTTGTTACCGAAGCCATGTAGAAATCGGTATCTAAAAATTTAGCTATATGATTAGCGCTGCTTCCCCCCGCTTGCGTAAAATCTCCTCCCGCATAAACAAAATCACCGGAAATGGTTATTGAGCGTACGGTATTATTCGCTCCATCACCTAAGGCAGACCAATTAGCGCCGTTCCACTTAGTTATATTATTACCCGAAGCACCTCCTGCTTGAGTAAACGATCCTCCCGTATAAACATATCTGCTTTGTGCAACCTTAATAGTATTTACGGTGCTTACAACTCCATTGCCTAATGCTGACCAATTACTTCCATCCCACTCAGCAATATTATTAGCGCTTACATCTCCTGCGTGGTCGAACACTCCGCCGACAAAAATATCTGATCCGGAAAGTGCTATTGAATAAACTTTTTTATTAGTGCCGCTCATGCCGCTGTTCAAAGAAGTCCATTCTAGAGTACTTGTGTTGTAGCTGCCGATACAGTTAAGAGCAGTTGCCCCAGCATTAGTAAATTCTCCTCCAACATAAACATTACTGCCTGACACTACAATAGAATAGACATCACCGTCAGTACCAGGAGAAAAGTAATCATACAAGTCATTAGACCAACCATCGTTACCGCTGTCAAAAGCAGTTATATGGTTAACTGCTCTGCCGTTAGCCGAAGTAAAGTTCCCGCCCACATATAAGTAATCATATTGGCTGGTGATATCTAGTGCAAATGAAAAGACGGTACTATTTACACCGGCTCCTAAAGCACGCCAGGATTCATCACCTTCAAAGTTATACCAGCCGGCAATGTTTGGCGTACTAATTCCTCCGGCATGATTGAATATGCCGCCCACATAAATAACATAATCATAACCTGCTATTCCTGATGCATCCACACAAATTGCATACACTGTTCCGTCTACTCCATTATTTCCATTGTAAATAAGAGCAGACCAGCTACTTGTACTCGTATTCCATCTGGCTATGTTATTAGCCGGTACGCCTCCGGCCGAGCTAAAACTTCCACCCACATAAATATAATTTCCCGATACTGCTACAGCATTAATAATTCCATTCACACCTCCTCCCAAAGCAGTCCATTCAACGGATTGCACTTGAGTAAGAGAACTATTCTTATTCATTTTTTGAATCAAGCTTTGCGAATAAACATTAATGCAAATAGTTGCTGAGAGCAAAATAATTTTGTAAATCGTTTTCATTGTTATACACCCTTTCATTTATCCTTCGTCATTCCTTTTTCAAACATCAAATTGAAACCGGTAACACTTTGAACAAAGAATGTTTCTGTAATTTTTATTTTAGCAGCAATAATTTTTTTGTTTGAACAAAACCCTGTCCTGAGCCTGGCGAAGGGTTGTCGGCAGTTATTCTATAGAAATAAATTCCGCTCGGTAATTGTTTGTGGTCAGTTGTCTGTTGTCCGTTGAAAGTGATATTATATTTACCGGCATTTTGAAATTCATTAACTAGTACGGCAACTTCTCTTCCAAGAATATCAAAAATTTTTAACGAAACTTTTCCAGCAACCGGTAACTGATAACTAATCACTGTTGTTGGGTTAAACGGATTGGGAAAGTTTTGAGCCAACTCAAACTTTGTCGGTGCATCAATGTTTACATCAACCACATCGCTGTACTCATATTGTCCGTCGAAATCAATTTGCTTTAATCTATATTTAACTTTTCCGCTTTTAGGGATTTCATCAACAAAAGAATAAATCTTTGGCGAATTGGAATTTCCATTCCCTTTTACAAAACCAATCTTTGTCCAGCTATCGGCATTCAGCTTTCGGCTATCAGCTGATTGCCCGCTTCGACTCGTCGAAGGCGAGGCGAGCTGACCGCTGACTGCTGACCGCTCAATTTCAAATCCGTAGTTATTCACTTCAGTTTCTGTTTTCCAGTTCAACGTAACTTTGTTATCAAGAGCATTTGCAGTGAATGAACTAAGTTCTACTGGAAGCGGATTCGTTCCGCCGTCGCCGATGGAAAATTCAGAGTAGTCAGTAACTCCGGATAAAGTAAATGTATGATTACTCGTGTTCTGCGAAGCAGCGGAGGTTATGTCTGTCCAGATACTTGTAGCATCAGAACGTTTTATTAGTTTAAGTGCCGATTCATTTGATGCTATCCCGGCTATTCCCGAATAATCCAAAACCAAATCTGCCGTACAGCTTCCGTATTCTTCCACACCCCAAATTATATTACTCCGCTGGGTTACACCGCTGGCGCCGAAATCGTCGCTTGTTACTTTTCCATCGCCGTTGCCTGTGTTGTATATTCCAAGATGGTTAGCGGTATTGGCTGTTGATGTTATTTGAGCAGTTAAAGTTTTTCCCGCATTGCCGACAGTTGTAGCAGCGCCGGTTCGAACAGGTTTTCCATAAGTTCCTGCCGGGGAAGTTGATGTAATCCAACAATTATCTAATGTATTAAACAAGTAACTGTTGTTTGAATTTCCGCTTTCATCATAAAAAATAGCTCCATTCATTTCATCAAATTTATAGTAAGCCAAAAGGTTGGATTCCGTACCGGTAAGAGTTTTAAACATATTGTCTTGAATTTCTGTTATCGATCTTACATCATTCCAGATTCTAAATTCCTCCATCTTCCCATTAAGATAATTGATGGAATTATTGTGTGTACCAAGGTAAATCGTTGAATTGGGAGAAAACCATATTTCACCGTAGATAGTACCATCAATCAAAGAGCCGTTTATGTATAAATAATAATTTACCGAAGCGCCTGACCGCCGCCACGAAACCGCTGCATGGTACCACCTACCTACAATAACAGAGGAGTAACTTAAAATTGCATTACTTATTTTACAATAAAGAGCATTGTTAGCTACGTAACTAACATACCACTCGTTATCATTGCAATCCCAAAAAGTTTGTGAAGTTGAAGTGTTATCAATACTGAACCAAAATTCTATGGTGCCATTATCGGGCATCGTCAATGCAAGAGTTGCATAGTCGTTGTTGCCGTCAAAGTTAAAGCACCGACCCGGGGGCTCGGCCTCTCCGGCGGTGAAACTCCACGTAGAACTATTTTGTATTCCGCTATAAGTATCGCCGACTATATCATTAAAAGTACCATCATCAATTTGAACATAATATTCCGCTCCGATAGTAAATGAGCCGTTGGGATTTATTGTAACCTGACTGCCGCTAATAGTTACACGGGAATCATCGGCAGGAATTTGTTCAAGCAAATTATTCGTTGCGTCATAGATATTTATATTTTTTCCAACTACGGCTGTAACATCTTCGTTAAACTGAAGAACTAAATTTTGACGCACATAACAAGAACCGTTATCATCCGGAGAATAAACAGTTACGTATGGAGAAAGTTGGTTATCGCCAATACCTGCAACAGAAAAGTTATAAGGGTTTTCATTTGAATCATCGTTATCTATACTTATTTCGGCACTCCTCATCCCGTTAGCAAATGGATCGAAAGAGATTTGAAAAGTAGTTGTTGCATTGTTTGGCCCCACAGTAACAGACGGAAGTTGAGTAACGGAAAACTCAGAAGCACCATCACCGGAAATTGTAACACGAGGACTTCCATTTAAATGCAGAGTGCCGTTGCCGGAGTTTTTAACAGTAAAAGTGTGAACGCATGTTCCGCCCGACAATGCAACAATTCCAAAATCGGTACCATCAACCGCGTTGGGTGAATTTGCGCCGTCGCTTATTGAAAGATCATTACAGAGAATTTCCATTTCAGGGTAGCCAATTCCTGTTCCGTCTAAATTAATGTTATAGGGATTTTCATCAGTGTCGTTATTTCCAATTGCAATTGAAGCAGACTTACTTCCTTCGGAAGTAGGCGAGAACCGGACTGTAAACGTTGTGCTGTTCCCGGATACTACCGAAGATAATGGTTGTGAAGTGATGCTAAACTGGTTGGAATTTGTTCCCGTTACGGAAAGGGGCGTTGTAATTGTTAAACTGCGGGCAGCATTGCCTGTATTTTGAATTGTGAAAGTTACATCTGTGTTGCCCCCGATATCCGTATTGTTGAAATCAAACGAACCACCGTCGGAAATATTTGTTAAAGATTGATTTAGATTTATTTCTACATCAACACCTGTTCCGGTAAGAGTAATATTATACAGAGTTTTATCGTCGGTGTTATTGGAAATTCCAATCGCTGCTGATTTGCCGCCTATTGTTGTTGGAGAAAACCGAACTGTAAATGTTTTACTGCTGCCGGCGCTGATCTCTGAAGAAGGTTGATTTGTTATGCTGAACTGATCAGCATTGGCTCCAGTTATTGTTAACGGCGTAGTAAGAATCAGCAGAGCCGTTCCGGGATTTTCTATAGTAAATACCACATCATCGTTAGTTCTTGTGTCAACGTTTCCATAATTGTATGAGCCACCATTGGCGATGCTGGTAGAACTTTGTTTCAGATTTATTCCCGGGCTACCTCCCGAACCGTTAAACGTAATGTTATATGGATTTTTCGTAGAGTCGTTATTGGCAATTGAGAGAGATGCGGTTTTGGCAACTGTTGCAGTTGGGGAAAAGCGAACTGTAAAAGTTGTTGATGCACCCGGCGCAACCTCTGCATCCGGTTGAGAGATAATTGAAAACTCCGGATCGGATCCGGCTTCAAACGAGAATGGAGTTGTAAGCTTAATTTTTCCGTCGCCGCTATTTGATATTGTAAATTGTTTGTCCCTGTTCGTTCCTACTTTTATTCCGCCAAAATTGAAACTGCCGCCATCCGATATGTTAGTGCTTCCCTGCTTAACAGACATTGCACAAGGCGGCTGGTCTTCATCAATTTTAATTCTGAAAACCAAATCATACCAGGTAGAACCGTCAACACATGGGTGCG
>CAZEDR010000139.1:7990-8592 GCA_964510975.1 uncultured Melioribacter sp.
GCTGCACGTTAAAATTACTATTGTCCGGTTGCGGTGAATTTAAAAGAAATTCGTAAAGCTTACCGCCTTGAACATAAACAGGGCTGGAAAGTACCAGCTCCTGCAACGCCATACCTCGAAGATTGAAAACTTCTGAGTAAATAATCGTACCACACGTGCCGTCAATTATATCCAATGTTACATTGTCCAACGAACCGATTGGGTTGACTGAAATACTTACGATGCCGCCGGACTGTTCGGTTGTAAACGTTTGTCCCTCGGTTTGGTAGGCTGCCCCGCCGTTCGATAAAAGTTGTTCAATGTAATAAACCTGTGCAAAGTTGTTCGCTGTCATTAATAAGAGGATTAATATTACCTTTGAAAATAGCTTGATTGTTTTCATGCCAATCGTTTTTCTTTTTTGCTTTCCGATAATTTTTCTATTCATAACTTGCTTGGAAGAGGTTGAATCTATTTCAACAGCAATAATTTTTTTGTTTGAACAAAAGCACCGGCAGTTATTCTATAGAAATAAATCCCGCTCGGTAATTGTCCGCGGTCAGTTATTTGTTGTCCGTTGAAAGTGATATTATATTTACCGGCATTTTGAAATTCATTAACTA
>CAZEDR010000140.1:0-705 GCA_964510975.1 uncultured Melioribacter sp.
TATGTTATTACGAGTTAGAATAAATCAAGTAATAGGTTTAACTATTCTGACCTTCATAATGATCACAGATATTTCATTTTCGCAATCACGACTGATAAAGAATAACAACTTGTCGCAACTAGACAATTTAGTTATGAAAGAATTAAGAACACCAGAAATAATCTTAACAAAGAAAGAAGTTGAGAAAAATTATTGGCTTCCGGCAGTTGAAGTGGTCGGGCTTAATCTTGGAGTCTGGGCTTACAATAAATGTCTTACAAATGAAGGATGGTATGGAATAGGATTCAATTCTGTAAAACAAAATCTGAAGACAGGTTTTCGATGGGACAATGACAGTTTTCTGATGAATCAGTTTGCACATCCTTACCACGGTTCTCAATACTACTTATCGGCGCGTTCCAATGGATTAAATTACTTTGAATCAAGCTTATATGCATTTGGAGGAAGCCTGATGTGGGAACTCTTTATGGAAAACCAGGCGCCTTCATATAACGATTTAATTAATACGCCGATTAGCGGCGCAACATTTGGAGAAATATTTTACCGTATTTCTGATGTGATTATCGACGAATCAAAATCGGGCTTCCCACGTGTATTAACTGAAGCTTCTGCGTTGATTATAAGTCCAATGCGAGGACTTAACCGGCTAATTAAAGGTGAGATGTGGAGAAAAGGAAATAAAGAAGCAAATCCGGACTTTGTAGT
>CAZEDR010000140.1:715-5454 GCA_964510975.1 uncultured Melioribacter sp.
AAAGGAATTTATGACGGTTTGAATAATTTTAGAAGTAAAAATTTAGATGAAGCTAAGAAAAGAAATGAGAAAGCAGAGCATAGATGCATTGGTTTATGTATTGAGACAAGGCCTGATAAATGTGGAAAAAAGGAAATAGAGAAGCAAACCCGGACTTTGTAGTTACTGCATCCGTTGGTGTAAATAACATCTTTTTTGATAATAAACGTGCAAACAGAAATATGTATGGGTTAACTAGATTAGAAGTAGAGTACGGTGATATTATGAATGTTGCGAATCATAAAAAACCTTTCGATTATTTCTCTGTTATTTCTGAATTGTCTTTTACATCTACAAGTAATCTTTCAAATACAGTTATGCGTGGTGTACTTTGGGATAAAAGAATCCAGCTCTTTGATAATACAAAAGATGTTCTAGGTATATATAAGGAGCTTGAGTTGTTTATAAATGACATTTATAAATTTACTGCTACACAAATAACAACTAGCATAGTGACTGAATACAATTGGTCGGGAAATAGAAGTATAAGATTAAGTTCAGATTTTTCTGTTATTTCTCTTGGGGGAATTAACTCGAAGTATGCTTCTATCGAAGGAAAAGACTACAACTTAGGTCCGGGAATTGCAATTGGATTTAAGGCATACTATAGAGCAAGCGAAACTTTTTCTTTTTCAATTCACTGCAAGAAATTTTGGATACATATTCTAAGTGGAGCAACAGGGGAAGAGTTTGTTGAAAGTTCAAAATTATGTACCCGCGTAAGAATCACTAAACATTCAACATTTGGAGTTGATTTTGTATTGTCTCATAGAAGCGCTTATTATGATAAATATTCTGCCACAAGCGAATATGGTACGGGAATAGAGGCATATTTTACAATAGCTATTTAATAAATGACTATACAAAGACTCAACTTGTATAGAGAAGAAACCATTATGAAAAATTACATCTATTGAGAACGGAATTAAGAGCATATCTAAAAATTGAACAACAGAAGGTAGCTTAATAAATAACGGAGTCTCTGATCTCAACTAAATTTGACTTTATACCATTATTGTGAACATCTGAGGTATAAATGAATTCTAAATTGAAAGGAAATACATTGAAAGCAAAATTTTATTCGTTTGTAATGTGGATTATTTTAACATTCACTTCGTTGGCCCAAACGGTGGATACTACACAAACATTTGATTCTACATACGTAGGAAATTATAAACATAAGATAACAATAATAGGTTTCTTATCCCGTAATTATATTAGTGTAGCTGAAGATATTAAGCCAAACAGCCCTATAAATTTTGGGATAGGATTTGCCTTTAAAAACACGTTGTTTAAGTTCAGCTATAAATTCCCAGTCGTAAAAATGAATGAAGACAAATATGGAAAAACTGATATTACCGATATACAGATTCACAATTATGGAAGGCATTTTTTATTTGATGTGTTTTATCAACGATATAAAGGATTTCATACAGAGGATAGCGAACCGAAAATCTTTCCTAATATGTCAGTCCAAAAAATTGGTTTTGGGGGTAGTTATCTTTTAAATGGGGACAAATTTTCTGCAAAGGCAGCTTTTGAGCATAATGAAAAACAGCTCCAATCTGTAGGTGGTTATGTTTTGGGTGGAGGAGTATATTATTATAAAATAGACATGGAAAGCCCTGAACAGCAGAGTTTCAACAATCTGTTAGTAGAGTTAAATGCAGGCTATTCTCATTCGTGGGTACTTAACAATAATTGGCTTATAGCTGGTATAGCTACTGCCGGAATAACTTTAGGAAACGAAACTGAAAAATTAAAAGATGTGAAACTGAAGATATATCCAACGATCTTTGTCAGGGGGGCCATTGGATATCACCACTCTTTTTGGGGGATATATTTTTCCTTTTTACTCCATAATAATTCATTACAATATTCGAATAATAATAAACTTAATCTGACTGCTATCGATATGCAAATTTCCAACGTAATACGTTTTAACAGTTTTTTTTAATGGTGAAGAAGGCATAAAGAAAACCACACGATAACGAAAACTGAAAAATAAATTAGTAATAACAAAAGCAATAAAGAAAAAAATGGATTTGGTAATTTTAGGAAGTGGTGAAAGCTCTTACGTAAAAGCGGAAGGTTTGACAATACCGAAACCTTTGGCAATAATGAACGGAGAATATTTAATTGAACGAATAGTTAGAATAGCATACGAATGTGACATAAATAAAGTGCATTTCATAATCAATTCCGATGAACCGGAATTAAAAAAATTCCTTTTATCGGAAATTTCTCATCTGCCTAAAAATTTGTTAGTTACCAATACTGGAAGCTTTGTAAACAGTTTACTTGATTTAGCCCCATTTCTTTCAGGGGATCCATTCTGCATGGTAACAAATGTTTCTGTTTTTTCTAAAGAGGAATTCTCTCAATTCATAGATTTTGCAAAAATGCAAGAAGATGCCGACGGTATAATTGCGATAAAAAAATATTTAGATGATGAGAAACCCTTATGTGTAGCAATGGATGAAGAAGATACAATTCTAAAGTTCAGTGATAGCCATGAAGGATACAGTTGGGCAACTGGCGGGATATATTATTTTTCGCCTAAAATTTTAGATGAAATGAAATATGCGTTGGAGAAAGGTATTTATCAATTACGACCTTACTTAAAACATATAGTTGCCAATAACTATTTCCTCAAAGGGTATGTTTCCATATAAATATAATGAATGATTTAGTTAGTTGATAATACCAATGTGGAACATATGATCTGAAATCACACCTTTAAGGTATTTGCTTGATTAAAAATATGTATCGGAAAAAATTCATCTGAATATATAATGGAAGCGACTTATGTTAAATGTTATACAAAACAATTTATGAAAATTATATTATTAGTTTTATTATCATCACCAATACTTTCTCAAAATTTTAATTCTCATGACATTGTTGGTACTTGGTTACCCGAGGATAAATCAGTACACATCCATATTTACGAAACAAATAATGTATATTATGCTACTGCTACAAATAATGTTGGGGAACCGATCAGAATAAAAGATATACATAATCCTGATCCTAATTTGAGAAATCGATACATATCAAACATACTTATTATAAAAGATTTAGTCTATAATAACGATGGCGAATGGCAAGATGGTGAAATTTATGATCCAAGCAAGGGTGAAATTTATAGTTGTGAAATTAAAATGGTAGATCTAAATACTATTAGAGTAACCGGGTATAAAATATTGTCTATGTTTTGGAAATATGAGGTATGGCGGCGAATAAAGTGAAAATCTGTATTCTTATCATAATTGTTGCCGTATTATTGAGAATTTGAGAAGAAATAATCTACATTGTAAAATCAGATGCGTATTTTACAATGTTTTCTCTGCGTTTAAGACGCTATAAAAGATTTACTGCATCTCTCTAATTTCGCTGCCGAATGTAAGTAGATTGAGTTAAATGATTAAATCACTATTTTCATGCGGGATAAAGTAGGAGAAAATGGAAACGATTAAAAAGAAATATGTGATTGACGAAAACAACAATCAGATAGCAGTTTAGATTGATATAGAAACTTATCAAAAATTGGAAGACTTGTTAGAGAACTATCTCTTATTCCTTCCTTGTCAAGAATTCCCATTGAAAAATTTATTTTTGAAATCCTTCCTCAGCTTGAAAATATTTATGAAAGCAAGAAAATTCAATCCATGAAAGGTTACAGAGATTGCTTTAAGATCCGTTTCGGCAATTATAGAGTCGGGCTCAAAAAAGAGGGAAACAATGTTATACTTATGAGAGCTTTGCATCGTAAAGAGATTTATAAATATTTTCCTTAACAGCCGATGTGTAGCACGTTAAAGATTCCTAACTACGATTAATTTTTCTTGTTTTATCGTTTTAGACTCTATATTCTCCAAATAATTACACTACTTCAACTTAGAATCCCAAATAAACTTATTCTTTATATTTGTTGTTAGAATAGCAAAACAGAAAGGTAATTTTGAACGAAAAACGTGTTATAGTAGCAATGAGCGGAGGTGTTGATTCATCCGTAGCGGCGGCTTTACTGCATAAGCAAGGTTATGAAGTAATTGGCATAACTATGAAAACGTGGGGATTTATGGAAGTTGGCGGCGCACCTAAACATGAGTCCGGCTGCTGTTCTTTAGATGCAATATTTGATGCGAAGAACGTCGCAAACTCTTTTGGAATACCTCATTACACTGTTGACTTCACCAAAGCATTTGAAGAAGCTGTAATTGACAACTTTGTTGATGAATACTTGAATGGAAGAACGCCTAATCCTTGTGTGGTTTGTAACCGAAAAATTAAATGGGAAGAACTTCTTAAAAAAGCGGACTCACTTGATGCAAAATATGTTGCAACCGGACACTACGCTATAGTGGAGCATAATACGGAATCGGGCAGATATACGCTTAAGCTTTCTCACGATTCAAGAAAAGACCAGACCTACGCACTTTGGGGTTTAACGCAAGAATCACTATCTCGTACAATCTTTCCATTAGGTGAACTTACGAAGGAAGAGGTTCGCAAACTGGCAGAAGAATTTGGACTTAAAACAGCCAAGAAGCCGGACAGCATGGAAATTTGTTTTGTTGCAGATGATAATTATGAAAGATTTCTTAGAGAACGAGTTCCGGAGTTGATCGATAAAGTTGAAGGGGGAGATTTTGTTTATCATGGTCAAAAAGTTGGCGAACACAAAGGAATCCCGT
>CAZEDR010000140.1:5464-8589 GCA_964510975.1 uncultured Melioribacter sp.
CTGGTTGCATAACAGAAAGCATTGTGCCAAAAATAAAGAGTATAGATGAAAAAACGCAAGTAGTTGAATTAGGCGATAAAGAAGAACTGCTCGAAAACATGGTTTATGCTCATGATATTAACTATGTGAGTTTGGACTCTTTGAAACCGGATGATATAGTGTTCGCGAAAATTAGGTATTCAGATAAAGCTGCGCCGGCAAAAGTAATTTATGCCGATGATAAAAGAATTCAAATTAATTATTTAGAACCGAAGAACGCTGTTACTCCCGGGCAGTCTATTGTTATTTATAACGAGCAAGGTTACGTACTTGCCGGCGGGATAATTGAAAAAGCCCCTCTAAATTCTTAACAATTCGATTATGAGAATGAAGGATTAATACTCTTTCTTTGTAGTAATCTTATTACGATATTTGCAACGAACCTTGAATAAGGGATTACACGGAGGCAAGTCTTCGAACAAAAGAATGGAACAAATGGGTCGCTTAACGCGAGAGTTTTATTGCTTAATCAGAGCTACGAACCGTTAACAGTCTGCAATGTTAAGAAAGCTGTAATTTTAATTGTGTTAGGCAAAGCGGAATTAATCGCCCCAAATGAAAAAAGAAAGCTACATACTGTTTCTATGACTTTTCCTTGGCCAAGCGTAATCCGTTTAAGCGATTATATCAAAGTTCCTTATAAAAAATTGATTCTTACCCGCAGAAATATTTTGCGACGAGATAATCACAAATGTGTTTATTGCGGAAGAGGAGATTTACCACTTACGATTGACCATATTCATCCAAAATCGAAAGGTGGAGATGACAGCTGGGAAAACCTTGTTGCGGCTTGTATGCCTTGCAATAACAAGAAAGGAGGCAGAACTCCGGAAGAAGCTGACATGAAACTGCGCGCAAAACCTTACGCACCGAATCATATTCACTTCATGACTAACAATTCCGGACGGATTGACGATACTTGGAAACCGTATCTTTTTCAATCCTAAGAATGAACTAAATTTTATTATTTTTACAGCCCATTAAAATAAACTATTGAATATGCCGAAAAAAAGAATACTTAGCGGAATGCGTCCGACCGGTAAATTGCACATCGGTCATTATGTTGGAGCTTTAGAAAATTGGATTAATCTTCAGAATGATTATGAGAGTTTTCATCTAATTGCTGATTACCACGTTTTAACAACCGGTCTTGCAACTGATGATATTTATCAGAATTCTATTGATATGGTAATAGATTGGCTTGCGGCCGGACTCGATCCGGTTAAAAGTCCATTTTTTCGCCAGTCTCAGATAAAGGAACATACTGAGCTTTTCCTCATTTTCTCAATGTTGGTGACTACTGCACGACTTGAACGCAATCCAACATTAAAAGAGCAAGTCCGAGATTTGAATATTGAGAATGTAGTTTATGGGCATTTAGGCTATCCCGTTCTTCAGTCAGCAGATATTCTTCTGTATAAGGGTGATGCTGTGCCGGTTGGTGAAGATCAAGTTCCTCATGTTGAAATTACGAGAGAGATTGCAAGAAGATTTAATAACCAGTATGGAATTGTTTTCCCGGAACCGGATGCTTTGTTAACCAAGTTTGCTCGCTTGCCCGGTTTAGATGGTGACGCTAAAATGAGTAAATCACTTGGAAATACAATTCTGCTTTCAGATGATGCAGAAACTGTAAAACAAAAATTGCGTAAAGCTGTTACAGATCCTCAAAAAGTTAGAAAGAATGATCCGGGCAGACCGGAAGTTTGCTTAGTCTTCACATATCATAAAAAGTTTAACAGCGAAGAGATTCCGGAAATTGAAACAAATTGCAAAGCCGGAACATTAGGTTGCGTTGATTGTAAACTGAAATGTGCTGCAAAAATGAATGACTGGTTAGCTCCGATTATTGATAAAAGAAAGCATTACGAAGAAAATCTTAACGAGGTGAAAGATATCCTTAGTGATGGCGAAACAAAAGGAAGAGTAGTTGCTCAAGCAACTATGAGTGAAGTTCGCGAAAAAATGAAATTGGGTTAATGTGTATAAAATTCATTTAAATAGTTTCGAAGGTCCGTTAGATCTTCTATTATTTTTCATCAAGCGTGATGAGATTGATATCTACGATATCCCAATTTCTCGTATAACCAAAGAGTTTATAGAATATCTTCATCTGCTTGAGCAACTGGATTTGGAAGCCGCCGGAGAATTCATTTTGATGGCCGCAACATTGATGCAGATAAAAGTTAGGATGCTTCTCCCAAGAGTAGTTGATGAGAAAGGGGAAGAAATTGATCCGCGCGCCGATCTTGTAAAAGCGCTTCTTGAATACAAACGATATAAGGAAATGTCTGAAGAGCTTTCGTTTATGGAAGCCAACCAGAGAAATTACATGTACCGCGGTAATTACGATTCTGATGCAAAAGAAACGCCGCCGGATTACGAAGTTTTGTTAAAGAACATTTCGATTTATGATTTGATCAAAGCATTTAAGAAAGTGTTAATGGATAAACCGGCTGAACCGGTTCATCAAATCAAAAAATGGAATGTTACAATTGATGAGCAGATGGAATATGTTACTTCGAGATTGAAAGAGAAACGCGAGCTTAGCTTTCTTGAGTTGATGGTCGATATGAGAGATAGAATTAAAATAGTAGTCACTTTTATTGCCATGCTGGAAATGGTGAAAGCCGGTACGGTTGGCTTGCGAGAATCCAGTATATTAAACGATTTTACAATTTACGCGACGGAAAATGGACAACATTTATAACTCGGTTATAGAGGCTCTGGTTTTTGCAAGCGATGAGCCCATTACGCCACAAGAAATTATTAACGCAATTAAAGGTATTGATGGAATTGATACCGAAGTTGATGCTGATGAAATAGATGCTGCTGTTGGGGAGTTAAATCAAAAGTATGAAGAAATCGGCAGTGCATTTACAATTTTGAAAATTGCGCACGGTTATTCATTTGCAACGCGTCCAAACAATGCCAAGTATGTTGGATTTCTTTCAACTGAAAAAAGTAAAAGAAGATTGAGTAACGCTGCATTAGAAACTCTGGCAATTATTGCTTACAAGCAGCCTCTTACAAAACCGGAATTGGAAATGATTCGCGGTGTAAACTCAGATTATACAATGAATACC
>CAZEDR010000141.1:0-3096 GCA_964510975.1 uncultured Melioribacter sp.
TATTAGCCAAAGTCCGTTAAATCCCCAACGAGCAAGAGTATCTAACTCTTCATCGGGCACTTGGTCTAAAGTTTTGATTTGTCGGTTGTATTTTTTTGAAAGCTGATCGAGCCATACATAACTGTTCTTAGCCATTAAGACTACGCGGGGCATCCAATCAATATCTTTTGTAAAGTTTTCCGGTTCAATAAAATCTTTCCAAGAATCAGCTGCATACTTATAACCCGATTTTCCTAAAGTAAGGTGCTCGGTTTCTTGCCCGGCTTTGTAAACCGGTGCAGCAGTTGGAGCTCCGCCGCCGCCAAACCCGAAACTCTCAAATTTGAATTCTTCTTTTATCAAATCCTTTCCGCTGAGAATTTTTCTCAAGATTTTTTCATCAAGAAGAATTCCCCATTTTTCATTAATGAATTCTAGCTGCGCTTCAATGTTTTTCGGATTTTTTAGGATAGGTGTTTTTAGCAAAGTAAAAATGTCTTCATTATCCGGACCGAACTTCTTCTCGTTTTGAAAGAATTGATCTAAAACTGAGATAGCTCTATTAAATAAATTTTTATCTGTGAAATATTCTTGATCAAAAAGTTCATAAAGTTTTTTGTTAGCCGGATTGAAATTTGCGAAGAATAAGAGAATCATTTCTTCTAGAGTAACTTCCTTATTTGACCGATCAACAGAGTATGAATTTAGAAATTCTTCATAGGTCTGTTTACCTTTATAAACTTCCGAAGGAGGGAAAATATTCACGAACTCAAAAAGAATTTTATCTGTGTCATTGCTGCCGAGCGTTGATACCAAGTTTTTCAGCGCTTTACTAAAAACACCCGGATTAATCTGTACTTCATACAATCGGAATATATAATGATATATCTCATCAAGCAGACCGGCAGCGTTTACTTGCCCGGCTCCTACATGTTCATCTACGCTTCTCTTTGAATTCAGCTTTTGAACAAAGGTTCTGACTGCAGCAAAGTTTGCAAAAACAATATTTCCATTTAAGGAAAACAAGTCCTCGTTAAAGTCATATTTTCGTCTAATGTCGCCGGCAATATGAAATTCATACTTAGTCTGCGAAAAGATGTTTTTAGGTCTGGAGTTCATTAATTCAGTCATAGATAATTGATATTTTGTATTCAATAGTTTGATTCGGAGTACAATATAAATAATTGCTCAGGATAAAGCGATTTAGCTTAAGTAGTTAAATTTCTCACAATCGAAAATTCATTAACCACAAATATTCCCACTAATTAATCCGGAAATTGTTCTTTCTGGAATTCTTATCTTTCGCTTAGTTAATAATAAATTCTACCCGAAATACGAGGACTTAATGAAGAAATTTCTCTTGCTGTTGTTATTCCCAATTACCTTTGCACTCGCGCAGATTTCCTTCCAAGTTGGAAGCAGTATAAATGAAAACTTTAACAACATTGGTTCTTCAGCAAACGCATCTCTTCCCCAAGGTTGGAAAGTTGAAAAAAATAATGGCCTTAAAAGTATAGGGAGCTACACAAATGCTGTCAGCAACACTAATTATGCCGCTGGAATCAATATGTCTAGTTCCGCGGGCAATGGCATCTATAACTTTGAAGTTGGCAATGGTTCAACACCTACAGATCGAGCAGTAGGCGGAATCTCCTCAAGCGCGAGTTCTAAGAGTGTAAATGTTTTACTATTTCTAAAAAATACTGGCAGCACAGCAATAACTCAGCTCGATCTTACTTACGATGTAATGCGTTTTCGTAATGGGTTGAATACTTCCGGTTTCTCTGTACAACTCTATTATTCAAAAAACGGTGTTAGCTGGAATAATGCGGGCAATAATTTTTTAAGCAGTTTCGCTCCAAACACCGACAATCTGGGTGCAGCAGTAGTTCCCATTGAGCAAAAGCAAGTCCTCAACCAAACTCTCTCCAATTTGTCAGTTGCACCTAATGATAGTTTGTTTCTCGCTTGGAATTATTCTGTAACAAGTGGGACTACTACATCAAACGCACAAGCGCTTGGAATTGATAACGTAGTTATCAATAATATTTTATCCGGCGATGTTACAACCGCGCCAGCATCTCCAATTTTAAAACCGGCTACAAATATTAGCAGCAAGGGATTTACTGCTAATTGGGAAAATTCTATTAGCGCGTTAAATTATTATCTGGACGTTTCAACAACTTCAGATTTTACACAGTTTGTTTCCGGTTACAATAACTTAAATGTTGGCAATAATGTAAGCAAGGATATCTCCCCACTTTCCGCTAATACTAAATATTATTACCGCGTAAGAGCGGCAAATAGCATCGGCACTAGTGCCAATTCATCTGTGCAATCAGTAACTACCTTAGATACATACACGCTTGTTCAGTTTAAAGGAATGAGTGACGCAATATCGAAAATGAAAGGCTCGTATGATCTAACATTAAGTATTAGTGAACCATCGTTAACAAGTTCAACTTCATGTGTAATATCTTTCGTTGCCGATTCAAGCAGCGCTTCCAGTTCTTACTTAAATAACTTCACCACACAAACTGTTACTTTCCCAGCAGGAAGTTCTTCCGAACAAACAATAAAATTGAAAATCACAGATAATGGAATTTCTGAAATTCCTAAAAAGGCTTTTCTGAAGATCGAAAATGTTTCCGGAGGACAATCTGCTAAAGCCGGCTCTCAATACAAGTTTATTCTAAGCATAACGAGCGGAATTGATAAAGTTTATTATTCAACTTTACCAAATGGATTAAGCGGGCAAGCGCTTAAAGCAGCTTTATATGATTTGATTAAAAATCACACGAAATATTTTTATACAGACAACAGCACTCCAAACAGTATAGATGTTTGGAAAATACTTAAGGCATCGGACGAAGATCCGAAAAATCCGAATAACGTAATTGGGATTTATTCCGGACTTTCAATTGGCAAAGAACCGCAAACCTATTGGAACAGAGAGCACGTTTGGTCAAAATCTCACGGTGATTTTGGAACTGACATTGGTGCCGGAACAGATGCGCATCACTTACGTCCAGAGAATCCGAATATAAACTCTCTTAAAGGAAATTTGGATTTTGATAATGGCGGGAATCCAGTTCCGAATGCAACTAACAATAAGTA
>CAZEDR010000141.1:3106-8540 GCA_964510975.1 uncultured Melioribacter sp.
CTTGGGAACCTAGAGACGAAGTAAAAGGTGATGTAGCCAGAATGATTTTTTACATGGCAACTAGATATGAAGGGAAAAATAACGAGCCAGATTTGGAAATTGTAAACTACATTCCAAGTTCTCCCAAAAAAGATTCACTATATGGCAAACTTAATACACTATTACTTTGGAATTTGCAAGATCCTCCGGATGATTTTGAAATAAACCGGAATAATGTTGTTTATTCATTTCAGAAAAACCGTAATCCTTTCATCGATTATCCGGAGTGGATAACCTCTATTTGGGGAACGCCAAACAGTATTGGCAAGAACGATGATAAAGTTTTTTCGACATTCTCACTTTCGCAAAACTATCCAAATCCGTTTAATCCAAGTACGGCAATTAATTATCAGCTTGAGGAACGCAGAAAAGTTAGCCTGACTGTTTACGATACATTAGGGAATGAAATTGCACAGCTGGTAAACGAAATTAAGCCAGCGGGCAAATATGAAGTCAAATTCAATGGCAACAAACTGACAAGCGGTGTATATTTCTATCAATTAAGAGTTGGTAATTTTGTTGAAACGAAAAAATTTGTTTACATGAAATAGATTTGTAAAACAAAAAAAAGGGCGATCACAATCGCCCTTTTCATTTTTGAAATTATTCATTTACCTATTCAGCAATCTTAGCAGTTTCCATTTCTTTTGCAATACGCGGCACTTTGTAGATGTCTTTAACAATTAGATGAATTGCTTGTGCTGATAATGCAAGAGAGCGGCTCTTTTCTGTTGTGTTAATAAAATCATTAGACAGACCTTCGATATTTCCGTCGTGTATAATACCAACATATTCAGACTTCGAATTGATAATAGGACTTCCCGAGCTTCCACCAGCAGTATCAAATGTACCAACAAAATTATTTTGAGCTGACAAATCGATATTCTTGTATGCATCTATCCAACGCTTTGGTAAATCCCATGGCCACTGCTTCTGATGAGAATAATATCTGTCGTATATGCCAAAGAAAGTTGTTACCGGCGGAGCAATTGTTCCGTTGTATTCATAACCGGCAATTACGGCATCATTTATTCTCAATGTCCCGGTTGCATCCGGTGCCAGACTGGTTCCATATACATCATAAATTGCTAATCCAAGCTGATCTTCCAAAACTGTTTCGGTATTTACAATTTCTTGAGATTCATTTTGATATTTTATGCGGAGATCCCTTGTCTCAGAGTAATAATTAACAAAGTCATCCTTGTAATTTTGAATATCTTCAACGGTTCCTTTCATCAAAGAAACCAAAAAGTTCTTATCACCAAGTTTACTAGAAGCAATTAATTTAGCTGCAACAACTTCACTCTTTTCATTTCCAAAATATTGAGCAACTAAGACATGGTTCTTTCCTAGATTCAGCTTAATAAAATCGATTAGCATTGCAAGCTTTTTCGTTTCAAGCGGAATATCAATTGCTTCCGGAAGATTGTTCAATGACTGCGCTAATCTCTCTCCTTTCATCTCTGCCGGTCGTTGATCTTCGGGCAATTTAAGTGCATTCATCATTTCAACTACATCGTATGCTCTTCCAAAGAAGATGGAATTATTCAGCTTTGCAAAAGCGGCTCTTTCACCGGCATGTTCAGCAAGTTCTTTTCTGCATTTTGCAATAGCGTCCCAGATATGTCCATATTTTTTTTGTTTAACCGGGTCTTTTGCAATTAATTTTTTAAGATTTTCTTCGAAAGATTTTTTTCTTGCCATTAAATATGGATCGGATAAGTTAGCAATGAAACCGGTAACACGCTTTCCGCTATTTGCGGGACCAAACTGCGCGCCTCTATAAATATCAGCCTTCTCAGGATATTGCTTCATCATTTCGTTATATATTTTTATCAAAGCATTATTCTGGAATGTACTGTTGCGGTAAACTATATCTCTGTTGTATTCCAACTGTGCAATAGTTTTTAAGCGGTTTGTTGTGCCGGGATATCCAAGAGCAAATAGAACTTCGTCTAGCTTCGGTCCATCTATATTCATTTTGAAATAATTCTTTGTTTTCAATGGTTTTCCATCTTCGCCATATACTCTTAGTACAGCAAAATCTGAATTGTATCTTGGATATGTATAATTATCCGGGTCACCTCCGTACAAACCGACAATTCTTTCTGAGAATATTACCGCGCGAACATCAGTATACCTTTTGTATCCATATAATGAATATTTACCGCCGTTGTATAGTGAAGTAACTTGGCATGTCAAACCGGTTTCTTTCGAATACTTGTTTTGAAGCTCCTCAATTTTCTTAGTTTTTAGTTCAACCTTTTCTTTATCATCTTTTCCAACTGCTATAGCTTTCACAACTTCATCAGTAACATCAACTATCAACTGCAGCTGGGATACAAAAAGATTTGGAACTTTTCTTTCATCGGCTAGGGTCATTGCTTGAAAACCATCACGAGGAATGTTTTCACCCTCACGCTGAATTCTTGTAGCAATGAAATCAACACAGTGATGATTTGTAAGAAGCAATCCGTCTTCCGAAATAAATCCCGAAGAACATCCGCCGCCAAATCTTAACGATGCTAACCTCGCATTATCCAGCCATTCATTTGAAGGTTTGAATCCATACTCCTTCTGGAAGTAATCAACCGGTGCGTATTCAAAGGTCCACATCTTTCCCAAGTCAAACTGCTTGAACTTAACAGTATCCGGATTGAATTTAACTTGCGCATGAATTGTAAAATTTAGAATTAATAATGGAAGAAGTAACACGAAGGTAATTTTTCTTAAGCCGTAGGTTTTCGTCATTGTACACCTGTAATTTGTTGTTAGCGATGAAAAAATAGTAGAGTAATTTTATATAACCAACGGAGAGATTTGTAATTATTTTTTTAAAGAATGCGACTATCCGCCGACTCGTGCGTCTAAGCCGAATGATTCGAAATGTGATATTATTTTGGAAAGATTTTCCTTGGACGGCTCTTCCAGTTGTTCAGTATTAAATTCTAAACCTAATTTTCTATACTTCTGCTGGGCAATATTGTGATAAGGAAGAATGTTTACTTTTTTCTTTTCGCCGGCTAAAGAAGAAATAAACTGCGCGCTTTGTTCAATGCTGCTTTCGTCATCATTAACTCCGGTGATAAGAGGAATCCGGATATTGATTTCTTTTCCAGTTTCAGAAAGTTTCTTCAGATTAGTCAAGATCAATTCGTTATGAACTCCGGTCCACTTTTTATGTTTTTCAGAATCCATCATTTTCAAATCAAATAAAAACAAATCTGTTTTTTTCGATGAATCAAGCAAAACTTCTGTTTTAACAAAACCGGCAGTATCAACTGCTCTGTGTATTCCTTTCTGCCCACAAAGATCTAGTAGTTCAAACAGGAATTTCGGCTGGAGCAAAGGTTCGCCTCCCGAAAATGTTACTCCCCCTTCCGATTGATCCATCAAAACAGTTTCTCTTAAAATAATTTTGAGGATACTTTCAGTAGTTTCAGTTCTGCCCGAAATTTCGGTTGCAGTAGTTGGACAAACATCTGCACACTTGCCGCAAAGCTTGCATAAATCCGTATCTGTAACAATTCCATTCTCAGTCAGCTCACAAGCATGAAGTTCGCAATTATCAACGCAAGCGCTGCAGCGTATACATCTATTTTCAGTGTATAGCTTTTGTACTTTATGAGAAATGCTTTCCGGATTATGGCACCAAGCGCAATTCAAATTACAGCCTTTGAAAAACACGGTAACACGAACACCTGGACCGTCATTTATCGAGTAACGTTTTATATCAAAAATAAAACCGGATTCCATTATGCATAACCTTCGCTGCAAATTAAATAGTAAAATAGTCCCGAGAGATTCGGGACTATTTCATGAACCTCGAATTCCATTTTGAAACTAGAAAGCGTCATTCTCGGTACGCTCTATAACTTCTTGCTGTAAGTCTGAATTCATATCATTAAAATAATCGCTATACCCGGCCATACGTACAAGCAAGTCTTTGTAATCTTCCGGAGTTTTTTGCGCAGCCAGCAATGTTGCTGTATCTACAATATTGAACTGTACATGATGACCGCCGAGTGAAAAGTAGCTTCTAATTAATTTTCCAAGCTTTTTAATATCCTCATCTTTTTTCAAAAGACTCGGCAAAAAACGGATATTGAGCAGTGTACCGCCCGATTTTGTCTGATCAAGTTTGGTTAATGATTTAATAACGGCTGAAGGACCATGAGTATCAGCACCATGCGAAGGTGAAGTTCCGTCAGAAATTGATTTACCGGCTAATCTGCCATTTGGTGTTGCACCTAAAACTTTGCCGAAATAAATATGGCAAGTTGTAGAAAGCATATTCAAATGGAACGTTTCCCCTTTAATGTTAGGCTTACCATCAATTGCTTTAACCAAATCATTATATACTCTCACAGCAATTTCATCGGCATACTCATCATCATTACCAAAGAATGGTGTTTTGTTAATTATTGTTTGTCTTAAAAATTCATCTCCTTCAAAGTTGTTTAATACTGAGTTCAGAACTTTATCCATCGAAAATGTTTTCTCTTCGAAAACATGCTTCTTTAGAGTTGCTAAACTATCGGTAACAGTAGCAAGACCTGTGCATTGAATATAATTTGTATTGTAACGCGGACCACCATCATAATAATCTTTACCTTTCTTGATACAATCTTCAATCACAACAGACAGAAATGGAGCAGGCGCATATTTGGCAAACATTCTATCAATGTAATTGCTAACACGAATTTTCAAATCAACGACATAGTTAAGCTGTTTTAGGAATGCAGTATACAGAGTTTCGTAATTTATAAACGTTCTTGGGTCGCCGGTTTCGATTCCAACTTTTTTTCCAGTTACGGGATCGATTCCATTGTTCAAAGTAACTTCAAAAATTTTCGGCACATTGAGATAGCCGGTTAATATGTAGGCTTCTTTACCGAAAGCACCGACTTCAATACATCCGCTGCAGCCCCCTTCGCGAGCATCTTGCAGTGTTTTTCCTTGAACGAGTAATTCTTGAATATAAATATTCGGGTTGAAGACAGAGGGATAGCCATGACCTTGTCTGATAACTTTTGCGGCAGCATGTAGAAAATTATCTGAAGTTTTGGAACTGATATGTACAGAATTGCCCGGCTGTAAAACGTGAAGTTCTTCAATTACTTCTAATATAATGAAAGATACTTCGCTAACGCCGTCGCTTCCATCCGGCTTTACGCCACCAATGTTAATATTAGTGAAATCATTATAAGTACCACTCTCCTTCGCTGTAATGCCAACCTTTGGAGGAGCTGGATGGTTGTTGACTTTGATCCAGAAGCAAGAAATCAATTCTTTTGCTTGGTCTCTAGTAATGGTTCCTTCTGCAATTTCTCTTTCATAAAATGGCGTTAGGTGCTGATCAAAATGCCCGGGGTTCATTGCGTCCCAGCCATTC
>CAZEDR010000142.1:0-8531 GCA_964510975.1 uncultured Melioribacter sp.
TTGCCCCTCTAATGTTTGTTGTTATTGTTAAGCATTTCCATTTCGGCTAAAGCCGTGCTAATATTTCTTTCCACTAGCCGCACCCTTAAGGGTGCGGCTATAATTAGTCATCAAAGCAAATGGGCTTCAGCCCAAAGTTTCAGTTAGTCTTCTCTTCTATAAAATCCCATTTGTTGCCGTACAAATCTTTGAAGACTATAACCGTTCCAAAATCTTCATGTCTCGGTTCTTCGGTAAAATCGATTCCATTAGCTTTCATAAAATTATAATCGCGCCAAAAATCATCCGTGTAAATAAAAAATGCTACACGTCCCCCGGTTTGCATGCCGACAGCTTTTATCTGTTCTTCAGTTGTAGCTTTCGCAAGAAGGAGGCAAAATCCATCCGAGCCATTTGGAGTTATACGCACCCACCGTTTGCCGTTTCCTCTATCAGTATCTTCGAGCAAAACAAATTTTAGTTTCTCTGTAAAATATTTTATCGCTTCATCATAATCATTTACAAGGTATGTCATCATCCCGATATTCTGCTTCATGCTTTTTTATCTCCAATCACTACATTCCATTCGCGCACTTTCCATTCTGTAATCAAACCGTTTAGAACATAAGGATCATTCATGGCAAAATTTTCCGCGCACCCGGGTGAATCTCCTTTGAATACAAGCACAGCTTCATTAGCCGGATTAGCAAGCGCGCCTGCTAAGAACAATTCTCCTCTTTCATAAGATGCGTTTGCGTAAGCAAGATGCAGTTCACGGAACTGCGCGCGCCGTTCAACATAATTTTCTACCGTTTTATAAAAAAGAATGTAATACATTGTCCACCACACTTTAAGAAGTTTTCATTTATTTACTAACGTTAATCACTTTGTGATTTTTTTGTGTCTTCGTGACTTGGCGGCATAAATAAAATTTAAGAAATTGAGCCACAAGGACACTAAGTCACCAAGTTAAAACTAAAGGGAAATTGACGAAATTCAGCTTTTTGCCTAACTCAGTTATTAATAGAGTAATCTTCACTTATTCATCAGCGAAAATCCGTTCGATCAGTTTAATCTGCGTTCAATTTTCTTTTTGAATAATTACCTTGCAGAAGTTTATTGTACAGCAAGACTCATATTTACTTAATAGTAATCACTTCGCAAGATTTTAAGAACGCCGGGTCAACATCGGCTCCATGTCCCGGTGTGTCCGTAATTGTTATTTCGCCGACTTTATACTGCGCACCGCCGATTATCGGATCTTCCTTCATAAATAAATATCCGTCAAGATCGGCATACTTTATATTCGGTCGCGCTGAAACAACATGCGCCGCTGCGGAAAGTCCTAATCTCGTTTCCGTCATGCATCCAAGCATACATTTAATTCCGGCTGCTTCCGCAACTGCGTTTATTTTTAACGCGTTATGTATTCCGCCCGACTTCGAGAGTTTGATATTGAAATAATCGCAGCATCCGCCTACGGCAAGTTTGTATGCATCGTGATGATCGAACAAAGATTCATCCGCCATTATCGCTATCGAAGTTCCTTGTCTAAGCCGTTTAAGATTTTCATGATCCCAGTGAGCTATCGGCTGTTCGCAATATTCAATACCATACTGTTCCAGTGCTTTAAGCGTATTTAACGCGGTGTGATAATCCCATCCTTGGTTTGCGTCAACACGTATCGGAAGTTTATCACCTATCGCGTTTCTGATGCTTTTTATTCTTGCCACATCTAGTTCTTTTGTTGTGCCCAATTTTACTTTAATTGCCTGGAAACCTTGGTTCATATAATCAACGGCTTTCTTAGCAACATATTCGGTCTCACCAATGCTTATTGTATTGTCTGTCCAGAAACTTCTTTTACCGCCGCCAAGAAATGAATACAACGGAAGTCCCGCAGCTTTACCGGCTATATCGTAAAGAGCCATATCAAACGCACTTCGTATTGTACTGTTGAATGCAAGATATTTGTTCATCTCTCTGTTGCGCTCTTCAATATCAAGCGGATATTTCCCGAGAATAAGTTTCGCAAGATCAACTGCGCCGGCAATGTTAATTGATTGGGTTTCGCCGGTAATTCCCCAGTAAGGATTGGCTTCTCCCATTCCGTAAATATCTTTGTTTGTGAAGATTTTTACGAAAACACTCTGCGCGCAAAGGATATCCATAATCGCAATTCTAAACGGTTCATGAAATGGAATATCTGCTTTGTAAATTTCAATTCGGGTAATCTTTAAATTTTCACTCATCGTAAATTCTCCAGCTATAAATGCTTATTGTAATATTCATCTACTTTTTGAATCAAGGATTTTTTTTCTTCTTCGGTTAAGAATGTAGCCATGAAAGAATTTTTAGCAAGCTGATAAATTTCTTCTTTTGTTAATTCGATTGATTCCGCCAGGGCGAGATAGTTTTCATTCACATAACCGCCGAAGTATGCGGGATCGTCGGAGTTGAGTGTTACATGCAATCCTTTGCTAATCATTTTCTTAAGCGGATGGTCTTTAAGATCGGCAACAACTTTTAATTTGAGATTTGAGAGGGGACAAACTGTTAATGGAATTTTATGTTTACTCAGATGCTCAACAAGTTTATCATCGTGAAGCGAGTGATTGCCATGATCTACTCTTGAAACTTTTAGATGATTTATTGCTTCCCATACATATTCTGCCGGACCTTCTTCTCCGGCATGAGCAACAGTTAAGAAACCATTCTCTCTTACGGCATCAAAGACAGTTTTAAATTTCGAAGGAGGATTTCCAACTTCGGCGGAATCTAGCCCGAAAGCTGTTATCTTTTCTTTGTATGCACATGCTTGGTTTAGTGTTTCTATTGCCGAAGCTTCATCAAGATCGCGTAGAAAGCATGGAATTAATTTTGTTGTAACTCCAAGTTTCTCTTTAGCATCGCTAAGCGCTTTGTGAATACCGTTGATCACCGTATCAAAACTTATTTCCCTTTTTGTATGAGTCTGCGGGTCAAAAAATATTTCCGCATGCAATACATTTTGTGAATGAGCTTTCTCAATGTAGGCCCATGTCATATCGTAAAAATCTTGTTCGGAAATCAGAACAGATGCGCCGGCGTAATAAATATCCAAAAATTCTTGAAGGTTGTTAAAGTTATAAGCCGCACGCAGTTCTTCAACGGATTTGTACTGCAGCTCTATTTTATTCCGTTTAGCAAGTTCAAACATCAACTCAGGTTCTAAAGTCCCCTCTATGTGCAAATGTAACTCGGCTTTAGGAATTCCTTTTACGAATTCCTCGAACGATTTATTTAAACCCATTAGCTCTCTTCTAGTTAGTTAGGATTTTTTACCAGATAACGCTTAATCTTCTGTGTTGTTGTCTTTTCAAATTCATTATCTCTTATGTAAAACTTCTTAATCTGCTTATGAGCCGCCAATTCTTTATTCGTTTTGTCTATTTCTTCCGAAATCTTTTTATGAATTAACTCTTCTGTAATTTTAACTTTTTGAGTTTCCGAGAGCTCAATAAACGCTTCGGCATCTACTACAATCTGCGCAGAAATAATCTCACCTTGTTTAGAATCATCTTCGCCGAAAACAAGACATTCCAAAACAAACGGACTTCTTACAAGTACATCTTCAATCTCTTCCGGAAAAACATTCTTTCCGCTTTTCGAAATGATAACATTTTTCTTTCTACCGTTGATATGCAAGAAACCATCTTCGTCAAAGGAACCAATATCACCGGTCTTTAACCACCCGTCGTTAAATGTATCTTGAGTTGCTTTTTCATTCTTGTAGTAACCGAGCATAACGCTTGGCCCTTTAACCCAGATTTCTCCAATTCCAAATTCATCGGGAATGTTAATCTTCACTTCAAGTCCGGGCAAAATTAAACCGGCAGCATTGTCTTTGAATGCATCTAATCTGTTCAAAGCAACAATTGGAGATGTTTCCGTTAAGCCGTAACCTTGAACAAAATTGAATCCGAATTCACGCAATCCCTTTGCAACTATTGGATCCGGTGCGGCGCCACCGGCAATGAATATGCGAACCGAACCGCCGAACTTTGCATGCAGTTCGTGGAATACTTTTTTCTTAAACTCCTTGAAACCTACCATAGTAAAGAGATTTGTAAATTTTACAAGCGGGGGAACTATAATTGATTTCACCTTATCTTCTTGAATTCCCTTCATGATTCGTTTAAACATTTTATCATAAAGAAGCGGAACAGCAAGAAGCAATGTGGCTTGAACTTTCTGCAGATCATCTACAACCGTTTTTAACGAACGAGCAAAATGAACGCTGCCACCACAGTAGAGCGGGCAAAGCATTCCGCATGTGCATTCGTATGTATGATGAAGAGGCAGTACCGAAAGGAACCGATCCTTATCGTTAATGTTTATCATCATCGTCATCGCCATCAAATTGGAAGCAAGATTTCTTTGAGTAAGCATTACACCTTTGGCTCTTCCAAGTGAACCGGATGTAAAAATAATTTCAGCCAAATCATTTGGATTTATAATCGGCATTTTACTCGGATCGAGCGGACTAGCTTTTCTAATCATCTCCGGCATCATATTAAATTCCTTATCCTCTTGTGTAGCATCCATGCAAATGAAATGTTTGAGGTTCTTCAAAGAATTTTTACCATCCGCCATTATTCCCGCATAACTACCCGAAAATATTATCGCTTCGGAATCCGACTCATGAATTATATTCATGATTTCATTTGTAGTTAAATTTTTGTCGATTGGAACGATTACATAATTAAACGACATCAGAGTTAGATAACTTAAAGACCATTGAACGCGGTTTTCACCAATCAATGCTATATGCGCTCTTTCTTTTAAGCCAAGTTGCTTCAATGCGGAACCGAATAGCAAAATGTTATCCAATAATTCCCGAAATGTTAAACTCTTCATCGGCGTATCGTTTAAATCTTCCAGCGCAATTTTGGGCCCATACTTACGGGCGGATTGCAAAATCATATCTTGCAAAGATTCAATCTTTGGCACTTCGTAAAGTTTTAGATCTTTTTTCATGGCAATCTATTTTTTGTTGTTGGATAAATCGTCTGTAAATAAAGAATCCCGAATTTATCGGGATTCTTGTTTTACTTTTCAGCAATCTCAGTTAGAATCGCTTTTAGTAATCTGTAAAATTTATCTACGTCTTCAATATTAACCCGCTCATCCGGAGAATGGGCCCCAACAATTGTTGGTCCGAAAGAAATCATATCAATTCCCGGATATTTATCGCCAAGAATTCCGCATTCAAGCCCGGCATGAACTGCTTTAATTTCCGGCTCTTTACCAAAGAGTCTTTTGAACACTCTCTTAGAAAGTTTTAGAACCTTCGAATCTACATCAGGCTGCCATCCGGGGTAACCATCGCTAAATGTTACTTTAGCACCGGATAATTCAAATACGGATTGAACACTTCTACCAAGATTTCTTTTTGCGCTTTCAATTGAACTGCGCTGACTTGTTCCAATTGTTAGTTCGTATGAAGCGCAATTAAGTGTTGCTAAATTTGTTGATGTTTCTACAAGTCCCGGAATGTTTTGGCTCATAGTTACAACTCCATGAGGCATACCAAGAATTGTGTTAATTATTTTCCTCTTAAAATCTTCTTTGAATGCATTTAGAATTGTAACAGATGAATGTGTTTTCTTTTCGAATTGAACTCTAATTTCCGGATCGGAGAACTTATACTCTAAAGAACATTCAATCGAAAACTCATTTATCAATTCTCTAATTTTCGATTCGTTATCATCATCAATAAAAAGTATAGCCTCTGCTTCTCTTGCAATCGCATTTCTCTTAGAGCCGCCTTGAATGTAAACTAACTGGTAATCAAACTTCTGCATTCGCGAAAGCAAAATGCCCAGCAGCTTAATTGCATTGGCGCGCCCTTCCGAAATGTTTATACCGCTGTGCCCCCCTTTAAGTCCGCTAATGAATATTAAATAAGGTTGGTAGCTGGTAACAATATCTTCATACTCTACTCTGAATGTTCCGGCAGTATCCATACCTCCGGAACAACCTACATAGAATGCACCATCTTCTTCGGTATCGAGATTAAGTAAAGTCTTTCCGGAAATAAATCCCTTCTTCAAATTATTTGCACCGGTTAAGCCGGTTTCTTCATCAACTGTAAACAATAATTCAAGCGGACCATGATCAAAATCATGTTCGGTAGCAATTGCCAAAGCTGCAGCGGCACCAATTCCATTATCTGCACCAAGTGTTGTTCCATTAGCAGTAATCCAATCTCCGTCACGTATTAAATCAATTGGGTCTTTTGTAAAGTCGTGGTCGGTTCCTTTGTTCTTTTCGCAAACCATATCAACATGGTTTTGAATAACAACTGTGGGTTTGTTTTCGCAGCCCGGAGTTGGTGGAACAAGAATTACAATATTTCCGGTTTCATCTTCCTTCAAATCGAAATTGTTTTGCCCGGCAAAATTGCGAAGAAACAAACGAACTTTTTCTTCGGATTTAGAAGGGCGAGGAACTTGACTAAGTTCAAAAAATTTTTTCCAAACTATTGATGGGTACAAACCCTCTATTGCTTCAACCGGCATGTTAGCTCCTTAGTGTAGATTAACTGTGTCTAATATTTAGAATATCGCCATCGTAAACAATGTACTCTTTACCTTCAAGACGCCATGCACCATTGTCTTTACATTTAGCGAATGAACCATACTTCATAAAGCCTTCGTATGAGACAACTTCTGCCCGAATAAACTTATTGAAAAAATCTGTATGAATTACACCGGCAGCTTGCTGAGCAGTATAATTCTTCTTAATTGTCCACGCGCGGCATTCATCTTCTCCTACTGTAAAGAATGATTGAAGCCCAAGCATTTCGTAACTGGTGCGTAAAATCTTGCTAAGAGCGGAATCTTTAATTCCATAATCTTGCATGAAAACAGTTTGATCTTCCTCACTCATTTTGGAAAGTTCTAATTCAATCTTGGCAAAAAATGGAATAATTACGGCTTTCGATTTTTGAATTTTTGATTGAAGCTCGCTAAGTACTGTATCAACATTTGATATGGAGTTTTCATCGAAGTTTATTGCAATAGCCAGAGGTTTCAATGTTAAAAGCTGGTAACCGGAAAGGAGTTTAATTTCGTTTTCATCCAAACCTAAAGTACGAAGGGGCAATTCTTGCTCTGCATGAGCGTAACACTTTTCGATTACAGGCAATTCTCTTTTCAACCGATCATCCTTCGATTTGAGAATATCTTTCTTAATTTTTTCAATTCTTCCTTCAAGAAACGCTAAATCTGCAAAAAGGAATTCCGTTTCCAGAAACTCAATATCTCTAAGAGGATTAATCGAGCTCATAGGATGCATTACTGCTTCATCTTCAAACGCGCGTATAACAAAAAACAAAGCGTCATTGTTCTTTACTGCATTCAAAAATGTAGTTGTGATTTTCACTTTATTATCATCGGACATTTTTAGTCCGGGAATATCGTATACTTCAATTGTAGCGTTTACATGTTTTTTAGGATTAAAAATTGCGGAGAGTTTATCTAAGCGGTCATCCGGCACTTTAACAACTTCAATAGAAGCTTCTTCTTTGCCGGATTGTGAGTGAGAACTTCCTTTTGCTAATGTTTCAAACAACGTCGTCTTTCCAGAATACTGGAGTCCGACTAAACCAATTTGCATATTTTACTCTGTTTTAATGATTAGTATTTACACACAAAATATAATCAAAAATAAGAGGAAGATTTATCTCGAAAGATCCTTTTGGGTGTTCTTTTATTAAGAGAGAATCTGGGTATGAAGCGCGATTTCTTCCAGAACGGTAGAGACTTTTAGGCATTCATTCAATGCACCGCTAAAGACAACAGCTTTCCCTTTTACATGGGCTTCGAAAGCAAAATCTCTAGCAGTTTCAAAACCGCATTTCAATGCTTTGACTAATTGGTTTATCACCTCATCGAATGAATGGAAATCATCGTTGAAAAGAACAACCTTATATGGCTGTTGGATATTCACTTCTTCATCATACTTTATTTCGGGTACTTCTTGCGGTCTGCTTTCAGCCATCAATATTTTTCCAATTCCGATTAGAATTTATAAAATTGTACCGCAAAAATAAATTTGTTTATATTTGATTTGTAAGTGTATTTGTTCAAAAAAAGTTCTAGGAGGTTGAATGAAAATTGCTGTGTGCGTAAGTCACGTACCGGATACAGCAGCTAAAATTAACATTGGCGCGAGCGGAAAGAGTATCGATCCGGCCGGTGTTACATTTGTAGTAAATCCATACGATGAATTCGCGATTGAAGAAGCTTTAAAAACTAAAGAAAAATTAGGCGGTGAAACCGTTGCAATTAGTTTAGGCGGAGATGCTAATAAAGAAACTCTTCGTAAAGCACTTGCTATGGGAATAGATAATGCCGTTCTATTAAAAGATGATTCTTACAGAGATTCTCTTTCTGTTGCTAAAGCACTGGCAGAAGAAATAAAAACACAAGGAGCCGAGTTGGTTTTCTTCGGCAAGCAGTCTGTTGATTATGATAATTCAGTAGTAGGACAAATGACATCGGAAT
>CAZEDR010000143.1:0-8470 GCA_964510975.1 uncultured Melioribacter sp.
GTATGCTTTACCTTCGGTGAGTGTTAATTTTTTATAAGTCTTGATAGGATGATGATTGCTGTGAAAATCAATCAACAAAGAATCTTCAAAGAATAATTTGAAACCATTGTAACCATATCCGCCAATCAGATGTTCGCCCGACTTTTCCGGCACCAGATAGCCGCTCCATCTAATACTTTGCTTGTTATTTACTTCACCGTCGTTCTTTAGCAGTAGTTTATAATCAACAATGCCATCTATTTTTTTTACTGTCGGATCGCCTTTCCATTCTGAGTTATCAAAATATTCCGCGATTAATCCATGTTGCTTTTTATCAATAGCGGTATAAAGATTTTGCGAAGGAATAGCATCAAAGCCCGGCATGTTCTCTGCAAGATCGCATCCTTTCTCGTAAAGCACTTTAACATTTTTTCCAACTTTATTTTGAATTCCTTTCAAAGGTGTAATCGGGTCAGCCGGAGTTCCGTTATAATTTCCCAATAAGGCTTCTTCATCATTAGCATTTGGACCAATAACGGCAATGGTTTTGATCTCCTTACCAAGCGGTAAAGTATTATTTTCATTTTTTAGAAGCACAATAGATTTCTTTGCGGCAAATTCAGCAAGTTTTTGATGTTTAGATGAATTCAAAATGCTTATATCAATTTTGGAAAAAGGAACTTTCTCATCAGAATCAAACATTCCAAGTTTAATTTTTGCCAACAACAATCTTCTTAATGAAATGTTGATCTGGTTTTCATCAATCTTTTTGTTCTTTACGGCTTCGTTTAGTGAAGGATAAGAAGCTCCGCATTCCAGATCGGTTCCCGCTCTTACAGTTAACGCAGATGCTTCTGCTGCATCTTTTGCCTGCTTATGAAACTGATATATATCAGAAATAGCCCAACAGTCGGAAACAACATAGCCGTTAAAATTCCAATCTTTGCGCAGAATGCCGTCAATCAGTTGGTTGTTGCTACAACAAGCAATACCATACAAACTATTATAAGCGCACATTATTGATTGAACATTTCCCCTTTGAACGCTCATCTTAAACGCGGGCAAATAAGTTTCATGCAAATCATACTCGCTAACTACTGCGTTGAAAGTGTGCCTATCCGGTTCCGGTCCACTGTGAACGGCGAAATGTTTAGCAGTAGCAATTGATTTGAAATATTTCGGATTGTCGCCTTGCAGCCCGCGTATAAATTGTACAGCAATAGAACCGGTTAAGAATGGATCTTCACCGTAAGTTTCCATTCCTCTGCCCCATCTTGGTTTGGAGTCCAGAAAGTTAATCCTTGATAAATATTTCTCTGATTATTCTTAACAGCAAAATTATACTTAGCGCGCGCTTCATCAGAAATTACAGACGCAACTTCGTGGATCAATTTTTTATCCCATGTAGCAGCTAAACCGATTGCTTGCGGAAACACAGTAGCCAATCCGTTTCTTGCAACACCGTGCAAGCATTCGTTCCACCAATTGTATTTTGGAATTTTCAGTCTATCAATTGCGGGAGAATCATAGTTAAGCTGGGATATTTTTTCTTCGAGAGTCATGTTATCTATCAGAAACTCAACTCGTTCTTCTATCGAAAGATAGCTGTTAAGATGTTTTAGCCCGGTTTGCGAATAGACAATAGAAACTAGAAATAGGGCAACGAGAAATACTTTTTTCAATTCATATACCATGTTTGTTGTACTCCGGAGTTAACAATTAGAACAATTTCTTTTTACCAGATACTAAATAAATAACTCATGTTACACACGAAAGAATTTTTTGCCACAAAGTCTCTAGGGCACAAAGGGAAAATCAAAATTTACTTGCTTATTCACAACTTCTTAGTGGCAAAGTTATTTGAATATATATGTAACATGAATAAATCACTTTGAATTACCACGTGAAGACTAACCGGCAATTCCTAATGGCGAAAAGTAAATATAAATTGCAATAACACCAGTTACAATTAAAACAGAAAGTACAAAATCGAGTTTACTCCATTTTGTCTGTGGTACCGCTTCAATTTTTGTAGCTATTTTCGAATAATTAAAATCGAATATATCCGGATCGGAAAGTTTCTCTGCAGCTTGGACAGTACTTCTCATCATTGTCACATTCTTTATATCCAATGTGGCTATCTCCTTCCCGCGTAATAGAACATCTTCATCAGATTACCATGCACCTTTTTCAAACTCAAATCCCAGTGAATTAATATACGCTTTCACTTTCTTCACTCTATTCAAAAATTCCGGATAATTCTTCTCCGGTAAACTCCAAACAACTTCAGTAAAGGCTAAAATTCTTGGAAACAAATGATGTTGAACATCATACTCTAAAACTTGCTCTGTCCACAAAGCACATTCACTTCCAATCACTAAATGTCTTTTGTTTACGTCCAGCGAATCCGGTGTTGGATTAAATGAATAAGCTTTCTCCAAATTAAGAACAGGCATCCAGGAAGGTTTATCATTTCGCGGATAACTTGGATAGTCGAAGTAAACGTACCAGTTATCAGCATTTACTGTAGTGTAGCCTCTGTTCGCAGCGTCCCAGGATTCGCCGGGATGCCAGCCCTCTACAATTTGATTTTGTGGAATACCATCTTTAATATTTTCTGCCCAGGCTAAAGTCTTTACACCTTTTTTGCTGATATGATTACATATCTCCTTCATAAAATAGTTTTGAAGCATATCTTCGTTTGCTAAACCTTTTTTTGCAATCATCTCTTTGCACTTAGGACATTTTTCCCAAACACCTTTCGGTCTTTCATCTCCACCTACATGAAGAATTTCCGATTGGAACAGATCAATTATTTCCAAAGTGACATTTTTTAAAAACTCGTAACTCTTTTCGTTACCGGCACAAAATGTTTTTCCACCTTCTCCGGTTGGGCAAAGCAATTCAGGATAACTATTCATTACAGCTCTGGAATGCCCCGGCATTTCGATTTCCGGAATTACTTTGATGTAAAGCTGCTTAGCATACTTTAGAACTTCTTTGATTTCTTCTTGAGTATAATATCCGTTTCTTTCTACTGCGGTAAGAGAGTCTTGGTACGAGCCAATCTTATTTAACAAAGGATATTTCTTGCTTTCAATTCTCCACCCTTCATCATCAATCAAATGCCAGTGGAAAATATTGAGTTTTAGCTGAGCCATCATATCGAGAGTTTTTTTTACAAACGAAACAGACTGAAAATGGCGGCTTGCATCAAGCATAAAGCCTCTGTAGGAATAACGTGGATAATCATAAATTTTTGAGCATGGCAGATATGTTTCTTTGTCACGCGCCAAAATCATTTTCATTGTCTGAAGACCATAAAATATTCCTTGAGTGTTATTGCCGATTAGAGAAACATTATTCTTTTCAATTGTAAGTGCATACCCATCCTTCTCTTTTACCAGCTTATCATCCAGTTTAATCGAAAAAACCGATTTACCTGAGCCGGACTTTACAACAAGTTTTAGCCCGGTCCTTTTTGCAATATCGCTTCTCATATTCTCAGCAAGTCTAATTAGTTCTTTATTACCCGAAGAGATGTTTATCTCACAATTATCAGTAATAATAAACTTACCTTCTTGAACGCTTTGCATTACCGGTTTAGGAATAATGTTTAGCTCTTGCGCTGATAATTCATGCATGAATATCATGGATAGAAAAACTATTAGGATTGTACTCTTTTTCATATCACCACCGGAAATATTTTTGAGTTAAGATTCATTCCGTAAATCGGAAATGGTTATGCGACCATAATTGAAACTGCCGAAAAAATTAAATGTGGGACAAAGCCAGCTTCAGCTTTATCCCACAATTTAGGAGGGCTATTTAACCAACATCATTTTAATACTTTTCGAAAAACTGCCCGAGTTAATTTGACAGAAATATATTCCCGAAGGAAGATTTGAAGCATCAAATTGTACTCTGTAGTTACCGGCTGCTTTGAATTCGTTAACCAATGTTCTTACTTCGCGACCGAGAACATCATAAATCTTCATAGAAACCATTTCGCTGTTTTTAATTCCGAAAGAAATAATTGTAGATGGATTGAATGGATTCGGATAATTCTGTGAGAGTTGATAATCTATAGGAATAGTATTGGATTCAACTCTTTCAATTCCGGTTGTCCATGCTTTTCCAATCCACGTGTTAGTCCAAACAGATACATCTCTGTATGATTGATCGTTACTCTTAGCAGAATAAGTTAATACACATTCTCTGGTTTTTGCCGGCAATGTTCCATCGTTGTCGTTACCAATAAAGTCAATTGGAATTCTCATTCCAACTTTCGGTTTGAAAGTATATCCGGTAGATAACTTAGCGGCAAGAGCTGCGAATGGAATTTTTGCTTCTATCTTATAGCCGGATGGGAAACTCTCAACAAATTTGAAGTCCGAAGATTTATCATCAATTAAAAGCCCGCCTCCGCTTTGATCTAAAATGACGCCCCATTTGTTAAACCTAAAATGGTAATCTGTTTGCGTACCTTTTTGATAGCTTACATGAGACTCACCTCTCCAATCATAGAGTCCTAAGAAAACATCAATGCCGTCATATAGATATGATAAGTCTAAATTGTTGGTCGGATCTTCAAAAAGTACATCATCATTAACATTTATTGCTACATAAAGATTGTTGTCATCAACAGCCAAATATGCATCAAAAGAGAAATCGGCATCATCCTTTAGCACATATCCCATTCCGTCCGGAATGTGTGTAGTACCCGCAGCTTTCGAAATAGTAAACGGAGGAATAGAACTCCATTCTGTTAGCGCGCCATCAACTTTGAAATTGGAAGGAGCGGTTTCGTTAATAACAGCAACTCCCTTTGCAATATTTACTGTTCCACTTGTAGAGGCTGTAAACGGTCCCACGTTACCGGCGGCATCTGTACAAGCAACCGCATAATAATATGTTACATTTTGATCCGTAGCCGGTGCAATTATTGTATGATCTAACGATTGTTGATTTTCTACTATATTCAGACCAATATGATCTACATCCGGAGAAGTTAAGTTTGTAATTGGCTTCAAGCTGCAATAGATGTTATAGACTTCACCTTGTTCAAAAGGAACATCTTCCCATAGTATTAAATTATTATACTTTGCGGCGGCGGCGCCATTAATTTTTGCCGGAGCTTGTGGAGCCAATACATCAAATACCGGCGAACCCGTCCATATTTCGTCTAAGTAAACAATTTGGTTTTTCCATCTTTGGTCATTTGTTCTAAGAATTTTAAATCTCCAAACCTTTGTAGTATCAAACGTTCCGTCAACTTGAGCTGAAGTTGCATCATCCCAAACACCGGCTTTTTTATCGAATGCTCTCAATGGAATTTTTACTGTTTTCCATGTGCCGTCATATTTCATATCATCAGCTTTTAGAACATAAGCTGCTTCAAATGGATAGTCTAGTTTTAAAGTGCTGTCAGTATCGGCATCCTGGAAAATTATTCTTAAATCACCAATTCCAGCCGGAGCTTTGATTTTGAATTTTGCTGTATCAAGTTTCCACTGTTCCATTAAATTAACCGGTTTTTTGAATGCCCAAATTGGTCCATCCCACTGACCGGGTGTTGTCCATTTTAGAGAGAACAGATGGGTACTAGGATTTGACGATTGTTCATTACTTACAACACACGCACCCGCTCTTCCCGGATTGAAAACTAAATTTGAAGGAATAGCCTTTCCATTAAAGAAGGTTAGCGCTTTGCTTTGTACACCATGTAATTCAAGCTGATCAAAAATAATTGTGCCTTCACCAATTTTAGTCGTCTGTTCATCTACTACAAATTCCCACACAAATCCCTTAATCATATCCAAATCTAATTGCGAATTACCTTGCTGCATTCCTCCCCATGTTCTTTGAGCAAAACCCTTCCCTTCAGTGTTGTCGTTGTTCACTAAAGGAATAGAAATGTAATTCCAACCTTGCTTAGCATTCTTTAGAATATCTAAGAAGCTGAAATACTTTTCGCAATCTGTTTGTACTTTAGTAGCAGCTCCGTTAGGAGAATTACTTACATCAAGTAGACAGAATCTAAAAATCATTTTAATATCACTACTAACCGGTTTTTCTATATAATAGCGGAATGTTAAACTATCATATCCGGAGTAATCATATGTACCGGTTGAATCCTGACACCATTGTTCTGCACCTACAAAATTACCCCATGAGAAATATCCCGAACTTTTAAAATCTACTTTCAAAGCACCATCACCCTTGTATTTAGGGGTGGTCACATAAGTCAAATTAAAAATATCACCTTGAGCAATTTCTCCATTGAGAATTGTCCAGTACTTTGCCGGATTTTCCGGAGCCTTATCATAACTATCTAAAACCCGCTGAGCTTTTAGATTTACTACGAGTACTACCGCAAAAAGGAAGTAAAAAATCTTTTTCATTGATATGTCCCTATTTTGTTGAGATTAACGGTAAGAAAATAGTCCTAAAATATTTTCACAGCTAATTAAATGCTTTAAGCGCGTGATAAAGACTGTAAGCGAGCAATTATGAGGGGAGTTTATGAGCGGCTTTTTATTTCACGCCAGATCGTTCATTAGAAAAAAGAAAATTTGTTGAAGATAAAATAAGCGTGGATAATTATTTTCCGCAATCGAAATATCATTTCATCAAAACGAATTTTTTGGTTTCGCAGTAACTGCCGGATTGTAAACGGTAGAAATAGATGCCTGAGGATAATACTCCATTCTCAATTCTCAATTTGCAATTGTGGCTTCCCGCTTGTTTGTACTCATTCACAAGAGTTGCAACTTCACGTCCTAATACATCATAAACTTTTAAGCTTACTTTGCTTGCCGCTTGTACCCTGTAGCTAATAGTAGTTTCCGGGTTGAAAGGATTGGGATAGTTTTGCTCAAGTTTGAAATCATTGGGAGCTTCACTTTCATGTAATGAAATACCGGTTGACATTTTACCGGCCATCGGAATTATGATACTGTTATAGTTTGTTTCTATATGAAGTGTATCCTCAGATTTGCCCCCTAGATTTGGCCTATAATAAACTGTAAAACTTAGGCTATCTTTTGCTGAAATCTCAGCCGGTAACTCATATGGAATATAGAAGGAGCGCTCATTGTTTGTTACTGAAGTAACAACAACAGTAAAGGGATTTGGGTTTCTTAATGTTATTTGTCTTGAAGCAATTTCCGTTTTGTTTTCAATCTCAAGAATACATTTATCAACAGATGCAGTTATGTTTACAGCGCTATTAGCTTTTTTATGTTTCCAGGGGAACCGGTAAGCTCTATAAGTGGAATAGTTTTCAACAAATGATAATTCGAATACTTCTTTACCTTCCTTAGTTACTTCAGTTATTGCCGGAATTGCGGCACCCCAAGCAATAAAAGTGTTACCATTTTTTAATCGCTGCGAGTTGCCGAGCCCAATACTGTAAATATCGGGAGTGTTTCTATACTGCCAGACTAAAGTTGCTATTTTATTTTTTTCATCAATCTTATATTCAAGCGCTCTCGAAAAGGAAAGTGCAGAAGGTTCTCTTCTAAACCCGTTGTCGAAAAGCATAATATTTCCATTGGGAAGTCTTCTTGCAGCGTGCTGCCATGAAAATCCCAGCGCATCGTTTATATATGTGAATTGGTTTTTCTTTCCGCCCCACCGCCAAATAATTTTGCCAGTCTCCCTATCAATCTTTGTAACTTCTTGCGTATTCCTAAACGAAACAAGAAAATTTCCGTCGTTATCCACATCTATGGAATTACCATGAGCAACGTCTATTGTATTTTGCTTTAAGTCGGTATAGCTATCAGTTATTTCAAAATTATCCCATGTTCTCCACTCGAAAATCACTTTCTTGTATCTATCAATTTCTTGAATAACATATCCAACAATAGTTGCCGATGTACTTCCGTTTTCAACAATTTTACTCATATCCGCTTTGTGAGTATCGGTTCCAAGAATTAAGTAATTGCCGTTTGTAAGAATTCTTAATTCGTGAATATCTGTTTCAATTCCATTCAAACATTTTATACTGTCGGTTATTTCATAATCTTTATTCATTACATAGTAGCAATCACCGCCTCTATCATAGTAAGAAAGAGTTCCGTTTGGCTGGGGTTTAAAATCATAAACGCCACTCTTTGCTTTTTTTACAAATAGGGGATTCCCTTTATTGTCAATTATCATTATGTACGGAGCGGAAGAAGTAGTGGGACCCAAGAAAATATAGTTGGTATCGCATCCGGCAGAAGACACTATAGAAAATTTCGGTATATCGGCAGCAGATGACTGTTTCTGCTTGCTCTTTTCTTCACCAACACCGAATGAATTAAGATTTGTTAGAACGATTATAATAGATATCACGAGCAGAGAATTCATTTTCATATTAACGAGTCACCATTTTCCAAAAAAGTTCATATCATTTAATAGGAATTATTATAGTAAGCAAGTCCGCTAAACAAAATTCCAATTAACAGTTTGAAAATAGCGAAGTGCGTTAAATAATTAATCG
>CAZEDR010000144.1:0-8397 GCA_964510975.1 uncultured Melioribacter sp.
TCTTGATTCAACATTTTTGTTGGCAAGAGCATGCGCATCGATAACGAAGAATAATAATTATGGCAGAATGATTTTTATTTCATCCACTGCCGGGCAGCGTGGAGAAGCTTTTCATTCGCACTACGCAGCTTCTAAAGGCGGAGTTATTTCCTTTACAAAATCTTTAGCTGTTGAACTTGCGCCATTTAATATAACTGTAAATTCTGTAGCGCCGGGCTGGGTTGATACCGATATGAACAACGAAGTTTTTGCCGATGCTGAATTCAAAGAGAATGCAAGAAAAGGAATTCCGGTTGGTAGAATTCCAACACCGGAAGACATTGCCGGACCAACATTGTTCTTAGCTTCGGAATTAGCGCGACATATAAATGGAGAAATTCTAAACGTAAATGGCGGAAGCGTTCTCTGCGGGTAACAACGTAAGTTGGATATTCCTCTGTGTCTCTCTGTGAAATGCTTTTTGCTTTTTTGTTACACAGAGTTCCACAGAGAAGTCACAGAGAATCACAGAAAGAAATAGAATGGAGCTATTAGCAAATCTGCATCCGGTAATTGTTCATTTTCCAATTGCTTTTTTTGTTGCCTTTTTCTTGTTAGAAGCAGTTTCCTTCTTCATGAAAAAGGAGATGATTTTTAACTGGGCTACTTTTACTCTTGGTGCCGGAGTTGTAACTGCTTTGCTTGCTGCAATAACCGGCAATCAATCACATGAATATTTGAAGCCGGTACTTAAATCAAAGCCGGTATTGGTTGAACAGTTAATAAGTAACCACGAGCAATTTGCAACAATAACACTTTGGTTTTTCGTGGCTATCTTTGCCTTGAGAATATATTTATTGTTAAAGAAAAAATTTTCTGTAAAATGGAAGGCGGTTTTTCTAATTCTTGTTTTAGTAGGAATGTATTTCGTTTATCAAACGGGAATATTAGGCGGTACACTGGTTTTTGATTTTGGTGTAGGTACAAAACTTTTTAGCGAATGATATGATGAAAAAAATTACTCTATTATTACTTTTTGTAACTTCAGTTTCTTTTGGACAGTTTAAAATTGGAGAAGCTAAAGGATTGTTTATGTCCATTGGTGTCGGTCCGCGTTTTCCGGTTTCTGAAATGTCCGATAATAGCAACATTGGCGTCGGCTTCAATGTGAATTTCTCTTATACTGATAATGCAGTTATACCGGTTTTCTTTTATACATCAATTGGCTATCAACATTATCCGGGCAGACAAGATTTATATAAGCGAACCGATTACAGTTCGTTTTCAAGTAACGTACTTGTTGTTGCACCGGGAATAAGATATTACTTCCGTCCGATGTTTGAGCAAGTTGTACTATTAATGCCGGTAGTAGATATTGGCGCAGAATATGCCTTATTCGAAAACTGGAATCAATTTAAAGCCGGAAGCTTACAAAGTAACTCTGTTACCGAACTGAACAAATTTGGCTTTCACGCCGGTGCCGGTTTTTCAATGTTCTTGCTGGATTTTATGGCTTACTATAATTATTTGCCCGATGCAAATTATATCTCGGTTGATCTACGAGTTAATCTTCCAATCTTTATTAAAATTTAGAGGTGAGTATGGAATTCAAAAATATTTTGTTCTCCGCAAAAAATAATATTGGTTACGTTACAATCAACCGACCGGAAAAACTTAATGCTCTCAATGATGAAACTCTTGACGATCTCAAAGAATGCTTTAAAGAAATACAAGGGGATTACGGAGTGAGCGTTGTAATTGTAACCGGTGCCGGAGAAAAAGCTTTCGTTGCGGGAGCTGATATTTCCGAAATCCATAAATTGAATGTTATAGCCGCAAAACACTTTTCAGAAAAAGGGCAGAGTGTTTTTAATCTGATTGAGAAACTAGGCAAGCCGGTTATTGCTGCAGTAAATGGTTTTGCTCTTGGCGGCGGATGCGAATTGGCGCTTGCCTGTCATATTCGTTTAGCTAGCGATAAAGCAAAATTTGGACAGCCGGAAGTTAATCTTGGTATTACTCCCGGTTATGGTGGAACGCAGCGCTTAACAAGACTAATTAATTCCGGTCGTTCGGCAGAATTAATTTTAACCGGCGATATTATAGATGCTAATGAAGCCATGAGAATCGGTTTGGCGAATAAAGTTTATCCGGCAGATGAATTGATGGCTAAAGCAACAGAACTTGCGGAGAAAATTGCTTCCAAAGCGCAGATTGCAGTTAGTATGTCTCTTCGCGCAATTGTTAGCTGCGATGAACTTGCCGAGACAGAAGGCCAGAATCTGGAATCGGGCATGTTTGCCATTTGTTGCGGGACTGAAGACTTTAAGGAAGGCACAAATGCTTTCCTTGAAAAACGTAAGCCGAAATTCACTAATCAGTAGTTTTATTTTTCGGGATGTTTGTGGCCGGTACAAAAAAAAATCTTATTACTTACTTATTGTTAATTGCGCTTCTACTCTTAATGGTGAATGTTGTGCTCGATTTGTTCAAGCCAAAAACAACTAAGCCGGATGCAAAAGAACTAACACGAGAGCAAATTGAAAACACTTTCTGGAAAGTTCTTGATGATTATGGTGTTGATGCTGCATGGGTGAAAAAGAAAAAATATAAGCAAGCAGATGAGGATTCGATAAACGCTCAGTTTTTTGTAACACTGCCGGCAGATATTCCTATTCCGTATGTCATAAGAGATATTAACAACGTAATTGAAAAAGATATTACCGGGTTCGTATCCAAGGAAATACAAATTTTTGGTACAACGGAAATCCGCGTTTACACGAATGAACTTCTCAAATTAAAAGCTACGCTTACTCCCGATCCGAAACTTACCCGTCAGAAGAATGAATACTCGTTTGTTATATCCGATGGGTTTGATCTTAATGATCAGCAGTTCAGTTCGTTCCTAAATTTTAATTATCCTCTTGCTGCTGTCATTGTCCCGGATCCGGATGCAATTCTAAAAGCCGATTCACTTCAGCGATTTTCCAAAGAATATGTTTTACTGCTCAATGATGATATTGATGAATCTAAAATGAAGTTGATTCAAGAGTATCAGAAAGAACTGTTGCGTAGCTCGATTAGAAACATTTTAGCCTCATTTGGAAAAGCCAAGTTTGTTGCAGTTGAAGAAAAAGGGGTCCTCTTTAATTCACCTATCTATAATTTTGTACGTGATGAATTTAAGAAAAGGAAATTCACTGTTTTTCCACTAAGCGAGTTTATAAGATTGGAAACAGATGATGAGCAAGAATTGATTTCTAAGTTTAAGTTTTATTCGGAGGACACAACTGTTGCGCGACAAAAAGTGTTTTATCTTCCCTACAACAATTTCGGAAAGATTCTTCCATACTTGGCAAAGTATAAAAAGCGGGGAAGCAAAATTGTTCCGGTTTCAAAATCTTACTTGAGCAGCAAACAAAAACCTAATTAACAAAGTTGCCTTCAAAATCTAACTCAATTGCATCTATTCCGATTTCAGTCTTAAGTTGTTTCGCTACGCTCTCTTTTTCTCCGCAGATAACAACAAAAGATTCTTCCGGAAAGACATTATTAAGCGCGGCTTGTTGAACCTCTTCATTCGTAACAGAATCTAATTTATCCGTATAACGGTTCAGTTCATCCAGAGGCAAAGCATGTATAATTAATGATTCGATATTCTTTGCGATCTGAGCAAAAGTTTCGAAGCGTGCGGGATACTGCTTTATTAAGTAAGACTTCGCGAACTCAATTTCTTCGGCAGTTATTTCTTTTCTAATTCCATTCAGTTCATTAAAAATTTCTTTTACAGCTTCTCCGGTATTAACCAAATTCACTGCTGTACCTATTTCAAAAAAACCGGCATTATTGTAATATCCGAAAGATGAATTGGCGCCGTAGGTAAATCCTTTACGTTCCCGCAGATTCAAATTGATGCGGCTTGAAAACTGTCCGCCCAAAATTGTATTCATAATTCTATTGGCATAAAAATCTTCCGCATTTCTTTTTTTAGCAACGTGTCCAACTCTAATTTCGCTTTGTGCAGAATCCTTTTTATCAATTATAAAGTATTGAGTAGTAGCTCTCTTCGGATAACCAAAAGTTAGATTCGTTTCTTTTCCATTTGTCCAAGAACCTATTTCTTTGTTAAGCACTTCACTCAGTTTATCTTGCTCAAGATTACCAACTATAAAAAGTTTTGTACTCTTCTCGTTAAACTTTTGCTGATAGAAATTTCTTATATCGTCGTTTGTAATGTTTGCGATTGATTTACTCAGCCCGATTTCGGGGAATTCATAAAATGTATTTCGGAAAATCAGTTTTTCGAACACAGTTGAGGCAATGTAACCGGCTTCATCCTTTAACTGCAGAAGTCTATCCTGAACCTTTTTCTTTTCTCTGCTGAAATCAGTTTGTTCAAATCTGGGTTTTGTTAGTATGCTGCCTAACAGATAAACTGAGCGGTTAAATGTTTCTTTTAATGAGAGAATAGAAAAGTTAATCGCATCCGGACTAGCCGAAACATTAAAGATAGAGCCGATTTTTTCAAACTCATCATTCAGCTGAAGGGAATCAAACTCACCGGCGCCTTCATCAATTAATAGAGACGTTAGATAAGCAACACCTTTTTTCTCGATAGTGTCGTATTTACTTCCGGCAGAAGTAACGGCGGAGAGATAAACAATTGGAAGACTTTCTTTCTTAACAAAATAAATTTCGATGCCATTATCGAGAGTGAAAGTATTTATCTGAGGAATTTCGAATATGGCCTTGCTTGTGGGCTCCGGCGCGGATGATCTATCAAACATTTTTATCTGTCTTTGGGATAATGTGTAATTCAACAAATGGATTTAGTAAATACTTCTTGGCTGCTCTAACTACGTCATCAATTGTAACATTCTGGTAGCGGGAAAGATCAGTTGCAAAAGAGTTTGGTTCGCCAAGATAAAAATTATAATGGTTCATGTGATCAACTATCGTATCAAGTTTTTGTAGAGAATATATAAATGAGGAAATGAACCCGTTTTTGGATCTCATTAATTCTTCTTCTTTGAGTCCATTATTTATTAGCTCATTCAAACAATCAAAGATTTCTTTTTTAATTGTTTCCAAATCCGTTTCCGGTTTTGCTGTTGATGCAATTATAAATGAGCCGGCTAGTTTTGCCGAATATTGGAAGGAAGAAATATCTTGCGCAATTTGCTTGTCAAAAACTAGCGACTTGAACAATCTAGAACTTTTACCGGATGAAAGAACTTCGGAAAGAATATCAAGCGCTGCATCGTCGCTGCTAAATGCCGAATCAGTATGCCAAGCTAAATAAATTCTGGAAAGCTGAACATTGTCTTCATGAACAACTTTTTTCGATTCAGTCAAAACTTGATTTTCGGAAATCACTTCTGGTATTTCGCTGCCCGGAAGAATATCTCCAAAATATTTTTCAACTAATTTCTTTGTCTCTTCAGTTTCAAAATTGCCGCCGATAATTAATGTTGCATTAGTAGGTGTGTAATAAGTTTTAAAAAAATTCTTAACATCATCAAGTTCAAACTTTGCAATGTCGTCCATCCAGCCTATTGTAGGCCAAGAGTATGGATGCCTATCAGAAAATAAATTCGAGAAAAGAATTTCCCATGAAAGTCCGTAAGGCTGATTTTCGTAACGCTGACGGCGCTCATTCATCACAACATCTTTCTGGTTATCCAATTTCTCTTGGGTTAAACCGGGAAGCATAAATCCCATTCTATCGGATTCCAGCCAGAGCGCTAACTCTAAATAATTCGAAGGAAGAGTTTCATAATAGTTTGTTCTATCAATACTAGTAGAGCCGTTTAAGTTTCCGCCCGCTTCTTGAATGTAACGGAAATGTCCTTCTTTAGGAATATTTTCAGAACCTTGAAACATCATATGTTCAAAGAGATGAGCAAAGCCGGTTTTGCCGTTAACTTCGTTTGCAGAACCAACCCCATACCAAATATTTACAGCAATAGAGGGAAGGGAGTTGTCTTTATATAAAATAACTTCGAGCCCATTATTTAATTTATATTTTTCATATGCGAGATTAAGAATTGATTTTTCTGTCATAACTCTACTTTAAAATGAATTCGATTCGGTCTAAGTCGCCGTCGATATTTGTTCGTGGAATTACATTAAAAATTTTACACAACAATGGGTAAACATCAATGTTCCAAAGTGTTCCGGTTCTATAACCATTCTTAAAACTTGGTCCCGTCGCAAGAAAAATTCCGTGCATATCTATTTGCTGGTTATCGTAACCATGGTTACCGCCATTTCCATCCATTCTGTTCTGACCTCTGTTGGTAACCAGATTCCAGCCAAGTTCCGGAATCAAAACGATTTTCGGAATGTAAGGATTATCGCTAAAATGAAAGTAGCGGGGAATTTCTTCGCGGAAATAAACTTTGTAATGATTTTGGTTTTTCTTAAGGAAATTATAAACCTCTTGCTGCTTGTCTTTAGGTGCGTCAATAGCCATCAAAACGCCTTCATCAAGAAATCTACATTTATAATCCGCAAGCAAATTTTCAACATTAACTACTCTATCTTTGGAAACATCGGTCATTCCATGATCGGAAAGAAAGATAACATTAACGCTGTCTCTCATATTAATTTCTTCAAGTTTTTTTAGAATCAAGCCGGCAACTCCGTCAAGATGTTTAATTGCTTCATTAGCTTCCGGTGAAGTTGGACCATATTCATGCCCGTCCGAATCCGTATCGCTGAAATACAAATTAATAAAGTGCGGTCTTTTTTCTTGTGGAAGCTGGAGCCATTTAATTACTCCATCAATTCTATTCTCTGCCGGTTCAGTGTGATTGTAATGCTGAAAGTAAGTTGCTCTGCGATCCGCCAAACGTAATTCCGATCCCGGCCAAAAATAACTTGCGCATGTAATTCCTTGCTTCTCGGCAGTTTCCCAGAAGGGTTCGCCTAGGTACCAGCGTGAATCATTTACTTCGTTTGAATCTTTCATCAAATAAAGTCGTTTTGTAAACGGATCGAGAAAATTATTTGCTATGATTCCATGATGTGCAGGGTACATGCCGGTAATTATCGATTGGTGGTTTGGAAAAGTCTTTGAGGGGAAAGTTGGTCTAAAAGAAAGTGCTGAGGCTCCTTCCTGTCGAATTTTTTCAAGATTAGGAGTAATACTACGATTCAGATAATCCCAGCGAAAGCCATCGAAAGAAACGAGCAAAACATAAGGCTTTGTTTGTGCCGAAATTCCAAAGGAAATGAGGAATAATACCAGACAAACAGCGCTAAATTTTTTCATAAGTATTCATTTTTAAAAATTTTGAGATGAAATTGGGGGAAGAAGATATACCTTATTAACTGAATAGACAATAAAAAATTACAAATAACCTAAAGTTTTTTTCTGTTAAATAATTGTTAATAGCTTTTGAGATTTGCCCTATTTTCATATCTTCCAAGTGCAAAAAATAATCTCCTTTCTAACAAGAAAATATACCGTGAGTGTATTAAGAGTGATTACATTTTATAAAAAAGTTAATAACTTCTTATTGTCCGGTACTAATCTATCCGCTTTAGATCACAAAAAATTTACACTAATCAAATATTCATCAACCCATTATAGGAGTAATGTATGAGTAAAGTTAAACAACTATTCTCCTTCTTCGCTTTAGTTATAATGTTTAGCTTCCAGACAATGTTTGCTCAGACTACAACAGCTTCCATCAACGGAACAGTTGTTGATCAGAATGGCAGTCCTCTACCTGGTGCTAACGTTATCGCTATCCATGTGCCATCCGGTACCCAATACGGCACAAATTCTCGTGTTGACGGACGTTATAACGTTCTCGGAATGAGAGTTGGCGGTCCATATAAAGTAACCGTATCTTTTGTTGGTTATACGCCTCAAGTAGAAGAAGGTTTCGAATTATCTTTAGGTCAAAACTTGAAAATAAATTTCAAGTTACCTGAACAAGCAGTTCAATTAGCAGGTGTGACAGTTACTGCAGAAAGAAACTCAATAATGTCTCAATCACGTACCGGCGCTGCTCAAAACGTTGGTATCAAGCAAATCGAAGAAATTCCTACTATTAGTAGAAGTTTTCAATCTTTTGCAAAATTGTCTCCAATGTTCTCCGGATCAGATCTTTCAGCTGCCGGTCGTTCAAGCAAATACAATAATATCCAATTAGATGGTACCCAGTACAACGATATTTTTGGTCTTGGTTCTTCGGGAACTCCTGGTGGACAAACAAGCACAAATCCAATAAGTTTGGATGCTGTTCGCGAATTCCAAGTTGTTGTAGCTCCTTTCGATGTTAGATTAGGCGGCTTTACAGGCGGCGGTATTAATGCTATCACAAGAAGCGGAACTAACCAATATTTAGGATCAGCTTATTTATTTGGCCGTAACGAAAAATTAGTTGGTAAATATGGTAACACAGA
>CAZEDR010000145.1:0-8396 GCA_964510975.1 uncultured Melioribacter sp.
AAATTATGAAACAATTTGGTGTTACAGACAGTGCTACTGTTAAAGATGGAAAACTAAAATGGATGATGCAAGCACCGGCTCAGTTTGGCGATGTTCAAGCCGCTCGTGTTCAAGATTTAGTTGTGCTGGATATTATCATGCAGTCGGCATGGAAACGCCCGGTTTATTTTGCTGTAACTGTTTCCGATGATTCAAAGATTAGTTTAGATGATTATTTAGTTATGGAAGGAATGGCTTGGCGAGTTGTGCCAAAGAAAAACCCATCTAAACAACTAGAATATATTGATGAAAAAATTCTACGTAAGCAATTAATGGAAGAACCGGAAGGTTCCAACAATTCTTATCAGCCCGGGTTTAAATTCAGAGGACTAAATGACAAAACAATATTCTTTGATGAGAACCATGAACGCTTAGTTCAGAACTACCGTAATGCATTCATTAGATTATCACTTCATTATCTCTATACAGAAAAGAATAATGCAAAAGTAGTTGAGGCATTGGAGAAGATGGAATCGAAAATTCCGCGCGCAGTAATTCCAATGGATTATAGAATCAAGCATGATGTTTCAAAAGTATTATTCAATGCCGGCGCAATCAAGCTTTATGAAGAATACGCAAACGAAGTGATTGCAGCAGCAAAAGAAAAATTGGCATTGGATCCAAGAGATTTTAACAGCTGGTATAATTCTTACGATATTCTACTAACTCATTACGAAAACCTTGGCAGATACAAAGACGCACTCGCAATCGTTCAGCAGTTAAAGACTTATGTTCCTAATGAACCTAGCATTATTCAATTGGAAGAAAGATTCCAAAAACTTGCGGGCGTCGGTAAAAGTGAAATGGTCCCTCAAAAGTTAGAACAGAATAAATAATTAAAAGACCGGCAAAGATTCTTTGCCGGTTTTTTTTAACACCAAATCATAATGAGAATATTAGTAATTGCGCTATCGGGCATTGGAGATGCTTTAATGTTTACACCGGCATTGGTTAAGCTTCGCGAAGCTATGCCAAGCGCAAAAATTGATGCTCTTGTTATGTTCAAAGGTGTTAAAGATGTTTTTGAAAAACTTCCCCAGTTTAACCAAGTTCATTTATTTGATTTTATGAACTCAAGTAAGAGTGCTTCCCTCTTCTACATTCTCAGCTTTCACAAAAAATATGATGCTACTTTTAGTGTTTATCCTTCCAATCGGAAGGAATATAACATTATGAGTTTTTTAATTGGAGCTAAATATCGTTTCGGAATTCGTTATCGAAGAAACGATTTAACCAATTTTGGATTCTTGAACAATGTTAGAAGCGATGAAGATGATTCACTTCATAATGTTGAAGAAAATTTCCATATGGTAGAAAAGCTCCTTGCAGAGCAGTTCGAAAGTATTCCACAGCTGGCGTTTTCATTAGAGCATGACGATCTTCTATATGCATCGGATTTTCTAAAAGAGAAAAACATTGTAGATGAGGATTTAGTTGTTGGCTTCCATCCCGGTTGCAATACACTAAAGAATCATGATAAGCGCCGGTGGGAAGTTGAGAAATTTGCCGAGCTGGCCAAACTTCTGATCAATAATCACAACGCTAAAATTTTAATTTTTGGCGGAAGTGAAGAGCAGCATCTTAAAGACGCAATTCACAAAACTGTTGATTCACCAAGAGTAATTTCAGTTCAGTCTTTTAGTTTAACAAATACAGCTGCCGTGATGAAGCGGTGTAATGCATTTGTCTCTAACGATTCCAGCTTGATGCACGTGGCAGCCGCTCTGCAATTGAAAGTAGCAGCCATTATTGGTCCCACAAATACAAATTATATTGCGCCATGGAAAACGAAACATGAAATTGCGTCGTTGAATTTGGAATGTGCACCTTGCTTTTTCTATTCCCCAAAACCATTATCATGCAGCAGAGGTGATGTGAAGTTTAAATGCATTAAAGAATTGACTGTTCAAAATGTTTACGAAAAAGTAAAAAAACTTTTATAACAGACTATTTACAATAAACTCACCGCATTCTTCAATATCATCAAAACATTTAACTAAGCCCGTTTTCCTTTTTTCTTTTTCGATTTGTTTTTCCATTACCGGAACAATTTGATTCCAGATTGAACCATGACAAGCAAATGGTTTAGCTTCAATCATACTTTTATTTATGTATTCCCAGACTAAAGAGAGTTCAACGAGAGTTCCGGTTCCCCCTTGAAGGACAACATAAGCATCCCCAATTTCAATTAAATTTTTTAATCGTTCAAAAAGAGAATGACATTTTATTTCTTCTGTTAAATATTTTGAAGGAAGCGCATCATAGATATCTAGAGTAACTCCAACAGCTTTCCCGCCAGCTTCACTGCATCCTTTGGAAACAGCATCCATTGTTCCTTGAAATCCGCCGGAACAAACATTAATGCCACCCTTTGCAATTATTTTGCCGAGAGTGTAAGCAGTTTCATATTCCGCATCGCCTCCTTTGGGAATCGAGCTTCCGAAAACCGTAACAAATTTTTCGCCTTTGAGCATACATACTTCCTTTATAAAGAAAAGGTTGTCTCAAAGAAAATATTCAATTAAAAAATCTGCGGAAATCATTTTAATCTGCGTTATCCGCGTGCTATTCTTTGATATTATTATTTCTTTCGAGACAACCTTTTTGTTTCAACAAAATATTAAGCTGCTTCTATTTCTTTAATCGATTCCTCAATAATTGCGACTGCTGCTTTGATTTGCTCTTCGTTAATAACAAGAGGTGGTGCAAAACGGATTATATGCTGATGAGTAGGTTTAGCAAGCAAGCCATTCTCTTTCATCTTTACACAAACATCCCATGCTTCTTTTCCATTCGTTGGTTTAATTACAATTGCATTAAGCAATCCTTTTCCTCGTACTAGCTCAGTCATATCAGATTTAATTTTTCCAATTTCTGCTCTAAACAATTGTCCCATCTTCTCCGCATTTTCTGCCAGCTTTTCTTCTTTCAACACTTCAAGAGCCGCAACAGCAACTTTGGCTGCTAACGGATTTCCGCCAAAAGTTGAACCATGTTCACCCGGCTTAATTACAAGCATTACTTCATCATCTGCAAGAACTGCGCTAATAGGCATTGTACCGCCGCTTAATGCTTTACCAAGGATTACAATATCCGGCCTAATTTTTTCATGATCGCAAGCGAGCAATTTTCCGGTTCTGCATAATCCGGTTTGCACTTCATCAGCAATAAACAATACATTTTTTTCTTTACACATATTGTAAGCTTTAGTAAGATATCCTTCATCGGGAACCATTACTCCAGCTTCTCCTTGAATCGGCTCAACTAAAAATCCGGCAACATTTGGATCTTGCAAAGCTTTCTCTAATTCTGCCAAATCATTATAGGGGATTTTTACAAAGCCCGGAGTGTAAGGTCCAAATCCTCTAAACGAATCGGGATCGTTAGACATAGAAATTACAGTAATTGTTCTTCCATGAAAATTACCAAGACAAACAATAATCTTAGCTTCATTTTCCGGAATACCTTTTTTATCGTATGCCCATCTGCGGCAAAGTTTTAGAGCTGTCTCATCTGCCTCTGCACCGGAATTCATAGGAAGCATTTTATCGTAACCGAAATATTCGGTGATGTACTTTTCGTAAGGCCCTAAGCAATCGTTGTAAAAAGCTCTGGATGTAAGCGTTAGTGTTTTTGCTTGCTGAACCATAGCATTAACAATTTTAGGATGACAATGCCCTTGGTTTACAGCTGAATAGGCTGAAAGAAAATCATAGTATTTTTTCCCCTCTACGTCCCACAAGAAAACACCTTCTCCTTTAGAAAGCACAACAGGAAGCGGATGATAATTGTGTGCGCCATACTTTTCTTCTAATTCAATAAAATCTTTTGACTGCATTTGTTCCTCAGTTTCTTTATGAAGTGATCCAAATTTATTAAAAAGATGCGGGGGGAAAAAGTGTATTTCTTAATGCTTGGCGTATAACCATTGATCAATAGTAATCTTTAGGAAATGAATATTGATCGGTTTTGCTATATAATCGTCCATACCGGAGTTGAGGCATCTCTCACGGTCTTTCATACTAGAATGAGCAGTTACTGCAATAATAGGAATTTTGGAATATGGACCGGCAAGTTCTCTAATTTTTTGTGTTGCAGTAATTCCATCCATATCGGTCATCTCAACATCCATAAGCACCAAATTGAATGTCCCGGTTTTAACCGATTCAATTGCTTCTATACCGGATGAAACAGCTTCAATATCGTAGCCAACTTCTCTTAGAATTTTAGCTTCAAGATTTTGGCTAATCGGATTATCCTCGACCAAGAGTAATTTTTTCTTCTTGGAAACCTCGGCTAAAGGTTCCGTGGTTTTTACTTCTTGTACTTCTTGCGTAGCTTCAAGATTTTCACTTTGGGATACCGGTTCAACTCGTTCCTTTGCTACAGTAGGACTTAATTTCAATTTAATTGTAAAAATAAATTTACTGCCGAGACCTACTTTACTCTCAACACGAATTTCTCCATCCATCAAACGAACAAATTCTTTAACTATCATCAAACCTAAGCCGGAGCCCTCTTTTGCAGCCTTCTTTCCTTTTATCTGCATGAATGGCTCAAAGAGTAAATTAACTTTATCGCTAGGAATTCCGGGTCCGGTATCTGCAACTGTAAATTGCAACTCGATAAACTGATTATCTTTAGCTTTTGTTTTGATGTCTATCGAGATTTTACCATGTTCTGTAAACTTGACAGCGTTACCCAGCAGATTAATCATGATTTGCCGGACTCTGGTTGAGTCTCCGTAAAGTATGTTTGGAATGCCCTGATCAAGTTGTAATTCTAATCCAAGTCCCTTTGTTTTTACTGTTTGGCCAATTATTGAAACCGCTTTATTGATTTCATCTCTTAAATCAAAACCGGCTTCATCCAATTCCATCTTTCCCGATTCTACTTTGGAGATATCAAGAATATTATTGATAATATCCAAAAGTGATTCGGCTGCTAAATGTGCATCTCTAGCAAAGCCTTTTAATTCTTCTTTGCTTTCAAACAAATCATTCTCAATCAAAGTTAGAAAACCCATCACGGAATTCATTGGAGTACGAACTTCATGACTCATACTAGCGAGAAACTTGGATTTAAAATGACTTTCTTGCTGGGCTTTTTTTGCAGAAGTGTCCGACTTAATTTTCTCAATACGGAGTGCATCTAAAGCTTTTTGCTTCTCCATTTCTGCTTGAACTTGCTGTGTAATATCTTGAAGACTTCCTTCGAACATATCTTGCGCATTTTGTTCATCATCGTTAATGCGCACGTTCATTCTAACCGTAATTTCAGTTCCATCTTTTTTCTTAAACGGTACCCGGTAATTTCTAACTTTACCTTGTTTCTCAACGAGCTTACTAAGTAATTCCCAATCACCTATACGCTTAAAAATATCATTTGGAAGAGAGTACTTTTTTATTTCTTCTTCGGAAGAAAAACCAAGAAGCTTTAACAGCGCGGGATTTACAGTTAAGAATTTTCCTTCTGCCGTAAATTGAAAAATTCCTTCGGCAGAATTTTCTACAAGTGTTCTAAATTTCTTCTCTGAAAAAGAGATTTCAAAATTCTTAACAACTGCTTCATGCCGTAAACGATAATTGATATAGCTGGCAACAACAGCCATTATGCTTATTATTGATACCAGAACTACCGATTCGACCATATTAGGTAGTATAAAAATGTTTCTACTACTCATTAAGATGGAAACGGCAAAAACGAGATTATAATAAATCGCTACAACAATTTGGTTGGTAACATCCCAGCTCAGGAACAATGCAGCAACAAATATGATAAGACTTATGATTTGCGAGTTAAATATCAGTGTATCGGGAATCAAATAGATCATTACACCAAAGGAGCTTACAATTGCAAATAATAAAATGTGGATTAAAACTACCGGATGCTTTTTACCAATTTTGGAATATGAGATAACAAGTAATATAAATGCAATGAGAATTGCTGATAAGCGAGAGCTGTAAATCCAGAGACTCTGTTTATGAAAGTAGCGGACTTCAAATACCATGGCTACTAATCCGGCAACAGAAGTAAATTTAGCCAAGGCTTGGAAAGGAGCTATTAACGCTTTTTTACTCTCTTCCTTAAAGTATTCAAACCTTCTAAATTCAATACTATTTTTGATCTTATTTGAAGCCACTAAGGTATCTGGATTTTATTAATAATCTATAATCGAGCATTTATGTTATAAAATTAGGGTAAAAGTAATCAAAAAAATATTCGCTAATATTCTAATTTTTTCGGAGCTTAGATAAATAAATTTGTAGTAAATATCAATTAATTGGATTAGGACTGGAAATTGGACTTTTTATATCAAATTGATCTAAAAATATTTTACTTCATCAATCACACGTTATCGAACCCGTTATTTGATAAGTTTTTCCCTTTTATAACAGATGTTAAGAATTGGTACATAGCTTATATAATTCTTTTCCTTCTTATGATGATAAAAGGGGGCAGATTAGGAAGAATTACTGCTGTAGGTCTTATTTTATTGATCACTGTTACAGATCAGTTAAGCAGTTCAGTTCTTAAGCAGCTTTTTGAACGAATCAGACCATGCAATGCGCTCAATGATGTAAATATTCTTGTAACTTGTACTTCATCACTCTCATTCCCATCTTCGCATGCTGTAAACAATTTTGCGTTCGCTCTATTTTTCTCTATGATTTATCCAAAATACAAAGGTTGGTATTATACAATTGCTTTTCTGCTAGCTTTTTCAAGACCATATGTTGGTGTACATTATCCTTCAGATGTTATTGGAGGAGCTTTGATTGGTGCTGCAATCGGATATATTTTTGGACTAATAGTGTTGAAAGTAAATTCCTATTTTAATCAGAAGAAAACAATTATTACTGATAAATACCAAAGGATAGAATTCAAATAAGATGAAAACAAAATTAGAAATAGCAAAAAACTGGCTCCCCCGTTATACGGGATCTCAAATTGATGAATTTGGCGATTACATGCTGCTTACAAATTTCCAAAACTATGTTGTAAAATTTGCTGAACGCTTTAATTGTGAAATTAAAGGCGAAGGCCGTCCGATGAAAACGGCAACGAACAGCAGCGGATTATCAATTATAAATTTTGGAATTGGTTCTGCGAACGCGGCAACAATCATGGATTTATTGAGCGCGCGCCAACCTAAAGGTGTTTTGTTTCTTGGCAAATGCGGAGGATTGAAAGACTCTACAGAAATCGGACATTTTATTTTACCAACTGCCGCAATAAGAGGTGAAGGAACCAGCAACGACTATTTTCCACCGGAAGTTCCGGCGCTTCCTTCATTCAAGCTTCACAAATTTGTTTCGGAAAAGATTATTCAAAAAGAACTGGAATACAGAACCGGAGTAATCTATACTACTAACCGGCGACTTTGGGAGTGGGATGAAGACTTTAAGAAATATCTTAATAAGATTGGCGCGATTGGAATTGATATGGAAACAGCTACAATGTTTATAGTTGGCTACGCAAACCAAATTGCGCGTGGAGCTTTACTTCTTGTTTCCGATTTGCCGATGATTCCGGAAGGAGTAAAGACAGAAGAATCTGACCAGAAAGTAACTCAGAATTTTGTTGACTTGCATTTAGAAATTGGCATTGAAGCAATGACCGATATTGATGGAAAAGGTGAGCAGATCAAGCATTTCACATATTAGAATTGGGTTTTGAGTTTAAGCACAATGTAAATATTTGATGGAACAAAAAAGTATTTCGGCGTTTGAAATAAGTAACAAAGTATCATCCGGGATAAACTACTTAAACAACCGGATGGATAAGGAGACTAAAATGAACAAAATAAAATATTTATCTGCGCTGATAATTTTTGCCGGCTTTTTTTCTAGTATGACATTTGCGCAAAACAGTGCTAAAGCAAGTCTCACTTCTTTATTTGAATTAAGCAAAGCTAAGTCGTATGATAAAGCCGCAGCCTTAATTGCTTATGATGGTGAAGATAAAGCAAGAATAAAGAAAGACACATTTAACGCAACTGATAAAGAAGAACTTGCCCAAGTAAAAAGAATCTGCAAAAAAATTTCCGCACTGATAGAGCTTTCTTCCAAATATGATTTCGGAACTTCTTCGGTAAAACAAGAGGGGGAAAATGAAATTCAGTTACTGGAAGTAAATTTCGTCAGCGGCGACCAAAAACTTGTTACCGAATTTTCATTTATCAAAACTGAAAAAGGTTATTTACTTTTCAACATGAATTAAAAACGAAAGTTAAAATTTTTACAACAGCTGAAAGAAGAATGGAAATGAAAAACAGAACAATCATTTTAGGGTTAAGTGTAATTTCATTCCTATTCTTCTATTCATGTTCATCCACAGGTGTTAATCCCGATTTA
>CAZEDR010000146.1:0-8380 GCA_964510975.1 uncultured Melioribacter sp.
GGTTTTACTTCCTCTCTACTTTTTCGCGCATAGCCGATGTACTCAAAATGTTCTAGTATTCCTTCCGGTAAGAATAGCTCTACCAACTCTTCTATTTTTTCCATTGTCTTCTCCTTTTATTTTCTCCCTTTAATTTAACCTCTTCTTTTGCCACCCAAAAATCCTCTGATCCATGTTGAGCAAAGTAGATTGCCGATGCATTAGATAAATAACACTGCGCAAGGTTAACGACTAACTATCTTATCAACCGTAGATATTCGCTTTACATTTATCAAGGAACAGTTGGTCAGTTAAAAACTATTGTAAAACATTATCGGAGAACTTATGACAGTATAACTAGCTTTTCCAGACGTTTTCATTGAGGCATTTTACAAGTTCCTAGGCTGGTTAAAAAGGTTAGCTGTTAAGTTTCAAGCATTCGGTACAAAAATAGTATTTAGATTGGATTACCAATTCATTTCTATTCTGTATAAGTAATTCACCTTACGCAAGAATTAGATGAATATCTTTTCTCTGCGATTCTCTCTATTTGCTCTCTGTTTCTTTGGGATATTTTTTTTACACAGAGTGCCACAGAGGAGTCACTGAGTTACACCGAGATAAAAATTTTTGTGTAAGGTCAGTGAGTAATTCAATCATTATAGAAGATTGTAAGAAAGATAAATTCTTATAAAAAATAGGTATAGCGAGACAATTATGGATTAAGACTTATAGAGAACCGGATTCTTTTAGTTAGGCTGTATTATGCATCCTTCATAATCTTATACACTAATTCTATCGATGGTCTTGCGTCAGAGATTCCCAGTCCATTTCCACTTAAAATATCTTCGTAGACTTTGGTATGTAAATCAGTGAATCCTTCTGAAAATTCAATCCTCTCCCCATCTATTACTAATTCTCGCAGAGATTTATTCTTACAATCAGTTGGAAGATCATTTCGGTCCACCGATAGGAACCAATCCACTTCTGCTTTTTCAAGGATCAATTTACCTTTCATTCTTTCTTTACTTCTCGATTCTACTTTGTATTCAAGCACATTTCCGAATAGCCATATTAACAGATCAAACAAGTGTATCCCGATGTTTGTTGCTAATCCGCCCGACTTACTCTCATCCCCTTTCCATGAATAATGATACCATTTCCCGCGGGGAGTTATATAAACAAGTTTAACTTTATGCGAAATGTTTGACGAATCCAGTTGCTCCTTCAAATTCTTTAACACCGGATGATATCTGAGCTGCATTACCGTCTTAACAGAACTATTATATTTTTGTTCTAAATCTTCTAACATGTCAAGATTTGAAGGAAAGAGAACAAGTGGTTTCTCACATATAACGTTAATATTGTTAGTAAGTGCTAACCGAACATGAGTATCATGCAGATAATTTGGAGAACATATCGATAAGTAATTTAGCCTTTTCTTCTCGTCTAACGAGCGTTTTACGATTTCTCTTTCAAACCGCTCAAGATTAGTAAAATACTCAGCATCCGGAAAGTATTGGTCAATAATCCCAACTGAATCGTTAGGATCAAAACATAGTTCCAGTTCATTTCCGGTATCTTTTATTGCCTTTAGGTGACGCGGCGCTACATAACCGCCAACTCCAATTAACCCAAACTTTTTGATATCTGCCTCTAAAATGTTTCCGAAATATTATAATATAATACTATCAATTAAATTAATAAAAAAACGAAATTGATTTTATCTAATTGTTGGAGTTCATGGAATCTTAATTCACTCATAAAATGAAAAAAGCCGCTCCATTTTTCGAAGCGGCTTAATTTTTTTTCTTTCCTCAGGCACTCATTTACTCAGTTCCTTAGGCTCTTTCTTATGCTTTAAAAATTGTCTCTTTCTTTATCCCATGTTTCTCGAACGCATTTCTCGTATCCACTATCAACTTTGCGTTATCTGCAACCAATTTATAGTCAAAATTATCATGATCTGTAGAAAGCACAACTAAATCATATTTTGTAATATTTTCTACTGTTAAGTCTACCGATTCCTTCTCATATTGATATTTTCTAGTCGATGGTAACTTAGGTATGTACGTATCACTATAGTCTACCTTAGCGCCCTTACTTTCAAAGATTTCTATAAGCTTAAGTGTGGGTGATTCTCTCATATCGTCAATATTCTTCTTGTAAGATGCGCCTAGTATCAACACTTTGCTTCCGTTTATCGTTTTCACTTTCCTGTTTAACGCTTCCACAGATTTTTCTACAACATAATATGGCTGATATGTATTTATTTCTCCGGCAAGTTCAATAAACTTCGTATTTATATCATATTCGCGGGCTTTCCATGTTAAATAAAATGGATCGATTGGAATACAATGTCCTCCAAGACCTGGACCTGGATAAAATGCATGGAACCCGAAAGGTTTTGTCTTGGCGGCTTCAATTACTTCCCATACATCGATATCCATTCTATCGAATACCATCTTTAATTCATTAACTAACGCGATATTTATTGAACGATAGATATTTTCAAGTAGCTTAGTTGCTTCAGCTGCTCTCGCTGATGATACAGCTACGGTTCTAACAATTACTAGGTCGTACAACTTACAAGCTATTTCCAAACAAGCTGGTGTTACACCGCCAACTACTTTTGGAATAGTAGAAGTTGAAAAATCTGGATTATTCGGATCTTCTCTTTCCGGGCTGAATGCTAAAAAGAAGTCGATTCCGACCTTAAAGGAGGAATCGCTCTGAGCCTTGGACTGAGATTTATCGAAGTCTTGTCGAAGAGCCCCTTCTTTCTCACCAACTTTCATTCCTCTCACTTTTGACTTTTCACCTTTTTCACTTGCACTGAGCGAAGCCGAACCAGTCGAAGTGTCCGTTTCCCGTTTTTCGAACATAGATAATAAAATCTCTTCCGTCGTTCCCGGATAGGTAGATGACTCAAGTGTAATAATCTGGCCCGCCCTTAAGTATTGAGCTACTACTTTCCCGGAGTTCTCTATGTAGCTTAGATCCGGTTCACGGTGATGATCAAGCGGTGTAGGTACGCAAATAATTACCGCGTCACATTCTGGTAATCTGGAAAAATCTGACGTTGCTTCAAATTTACTACTGCCTATTGCCTTCTTAATACTATTGGCAGATATATGCTTTATATAACTTTCACCTCTCATCAAGATCGGTATTTTTCTTTCATCAATGTCGAATCCAATTGTCATTAACCCTTTCTTTGCATACTCGAGTGCAAGTGGCAACCCAACGTAGCCTAAACCGATAATGCCAACAACAACAGTTTTGTTTTCAATTTTTTGAAGCAACCTTTCATGATAATTCATTAGACCTCCCTCCGGGAAATGTTATTAAAAATAATAATTAGTAACCACAGAATTTACAACTAATAGTAAAGCAACTTACAGTTTCAACACAACAAAAAGAAATTCTTATCATATTCAAAAAAATAGAAATGAGTTTTGTTAAAATTATGAATGCTATTCTTTTTCATAAGAAGTGAATGAATTATTAAATCATTTTGTCCTGTGCCCTTCAAGACCATAGTAAAAAATAATTGCAAATAGAGGGATTGGCGCTAAAAATCCAATAGCCATCGTGCTCAAGTCAGCAATAAAACCCATTATTGGAGGAAATAGAGCTCCCCCAACAATTGACATAACTATAAACGAAGAGGCTCTTTTTGTATTGTGGCCCAAGTCCTTTATTGCTAATGCGAAAATTGTTGGAAACATAATAGACATGAAAAAGAAAACAGCATACAAGGCAATCAACGAAATCCAGCTAATATTTGCACTAACAATTGGTAAAAGAAGGAAACATAAAGCAGCATAGATTGTCAATAACTTAGCAGGTTTTATTATACTCATTAAGTAGCTTCCTGTTAATCGACCAGTCATAAACAAAACAAATCCAATAGACAAGAAGTAAGGAGCATAAGATTTTTCGAATTGAGGGTTTTGTCCTTCATCAGTGACAAAATTAATTAAGTAGCTAAATATTCCGGTTTGAGCAGCTACGTAAGCAAATTGTGCAATCACCCCTAGAATGAAGTGACGATTCTTAATTAGAGGTTTAAAATTCTGAGACTTTTCTTGAGAGCCTGAGCTGTTTTCCTCAGTTATCTCAGGTAAATTGGTTCGCAGAAAAATCAATGCAATAATAAAAACAACTAATCCTATAATTAAATATGGAAACATTAAAGAATTTAATCTTTCTCCCTCTTTCACTCCAACATCACCATAGATATAAATTCCTATTAATGGTCCAATGGTCCATGCCAGTCCATTGAAAGATTGCGAAAGGTTTATTCTTCTTTCCGCTGACTCATGAGGACCAAGTTTGGTTGTATATGGATTAGCCGCCGTTTCCAGCGTTGCTAATCCACAGCCAAGAATGAATAGACAAACTAAGAAAACCCAAAATGATTCAAATGTTGCTGTTCCGGCTATTAGCAAAGCTCCACCAGAAAAAAGAAGAAGTCCTAATATTATTCCTTTTTTATATCCAAATCGCTTCATGAAATAACCGGCTGGAAGCGCCATTGAGAAATAAGCAAAGTACAAAGCAAACTGTATCAACCCAGATTGACCTTTAGATAAACTCAATATTTCTTGAAAATGCTTATTTAAGACATCAAGCATACCATGAGCAATCCCCCACAAAAAGAATAGAGCAGTAATAAATATAAATGGAATGAGGTTTTCACGAGTTGTTAAAGAGTTTTTTTTCATTGATGTTTCTTTGTATGATTGAGTGATTGGAAAATTAATGTGAATAATTATTTATCCTTTTTTAAATACCCATTTTCAGGTTCATAATTTTCATTCTGATTCAATTCATATATTCGCTCCACCAGTTTCCATTTATCTTTTGCAGTTAAATTTGGTGAGCTTTTCTGAAACTTAGAAACGAATTCTTCCCACTCAGCTTGCTTAGGTAGTTTACCAAGTCTTGTCATAGCCGTTTCATGATCAAAGTCTTCTGTAGTATCCATAATCATAAATAGCGCTGTTCCGGAAATGTAAATTTCCATATCAAGAATTCCTACTTCTTTCATCCCGTCTTCTATTTCTTTCCATACGTTTCCCATTGCATGCACTTTTTTATATCCTTCTATCAATTCATGACTATCTTCCAACTGAAGTGTCTTGCAATATCTTTTGAACTTATTCATTGTTTATACCTCTTCATTAACTAAATCAGACAGTTAAAATTCTCTATAAACCGCTTCTCCTAATTTTTATTTTAATTGCTCCATCAATCTGTTTCTCAGAAACTAAAATAATATATCCTCCACCGCCTGCACCGGAAAGTTTCCAACCGCATGCTTGGTCTTTATATTTATCAATGGCTTTTAATATAAACTCATCTACCATGTTGGGAAACATAGCTATTTGGGCCTCAAAAGAATCGGCAAAATACTTCCCGAATCGATTTAAGTCCTTCTGCAAGATCGCATCCCAACAACAACTCGCAGCATTTGCCAGAGCTTTTGCTGATGAATAATCGATTTTAGTATTTTCCAAAACATCATAACCACTTCCCCTTGGTTCAAGAGTTACAAGTTGCAGATGCTTCTCTAGCCATTCTAAAATTTCTTCTTCTTGTACTGAAGTAATTTTTGCTGGCCAGTACTCACCTGAATATTCAAGTTTGTTCAGTCCGGGCATAACTATTCCAATAGAATCTTGAGAGCCAGCAATTATTTTCGTCCCGGGAGAATTTTCATAGCTAAAAAGAATTTTAGCTAATTGCTCTTTGTCACCAGTTGGAATTGAAGTCCTCCAAAGCTCAATCGCTTTTCTTCTTGTACTAGAAGACATTCCGCTTCTCTCATTAAACTCTAATGTTGGTTCAATCGATATTGTAAGCACAGGTCCAGGTGCAAACTTCCCGACATAGGGTTGATCTAACCACCCTCCAGCAAGATCTATTCTAAAAGGGATTGTGCATTCTTGCCGAAGGGATGTAGTTGATCTAATTGGCAAGTTTCCATGCGGTATTCTTTTTAAAATTAAATACTCAATTCCTAGTTCAGTACAAAGCTCTTCTTTAGAAAGTGTGTTACCATCTTCGTTAACAATAAAAATATCAGGTTTAACTTCCTTAAGTTCATCAACGAAATCTATTAACCCGGAACCGGTATTTATACAAACTGAATTAACTACAGAAAGTGCCTCCAGTAGGTAACGCCTTTCTTCTTGATTGTTTATTGGAAATCGCCCCTTTAATTCATAAACGGTTTTATCTGCTCCAAGCCCAACATAAACATCGCCAAAAGTAGCTGCTTCTTTTAAAAAAGCAATGTGCCCGCTATGCAGCATATCAAAGCAACCGGTTACAAATACCTTTTTGCGTCCCATTCATTTCCCAACAGATTTGTATATATAATTTACACTAAGGAATCATAAATCTAAAATTTGAAAAGTGTTCTAAAATAAGAGAACCGCAATTAGCGGTTTAAGTTTTATATCAATCTGTTCAACTCAAAAAATTGGAAAATTTGTTAAATAATAATTGTCTATTTGTCTACATTCTCCAGATACCATTTATAAGCTTTTTTTATTCCCTCTTCTAAATTTGTAGAATATTTCCAGCCAAGTTCATTTAACAATGAAACGTCCATAAGTTTACGAGGGGTACCATCTGGTTTCGAAGAATCAAATTCAATACTTCCGGTAAAACCGACAATTTCCCTGACCAATTGAGCAACTTCATTTATTGTAACATCCTCTCCGCTACCGATATTGATATGCGTAATTCCCTTATCGAATAAATCTTTTGCATTGATTTTGTTCATTAAAAAATAAATTGCGTCTGCTAGGTCTTCAACATATAGGAATTCTCTTCTGGGTTTTCCACTACCCCAAACTTCCACACTCACTTCTTTGTCACCATGAGCTTGTCGTATGGTAGCTTCATGAAATTTTCGAATCAATGCCGGTAATACATGTGATGAATTCAAATCATAATTATCAAATGGTCCATATAGGTTCGTTGGCATTACTGAATAAAAATTGGAGCCATACTGTTTATAATAACTCTCACATAATTTGATGCCAACAATTTTAGCAATTGCATAAGGTTCATTTGTATACTCTAAATATCCGCTAAGAAGTGAATCCTCCTTAAGTGGTTGCGGTGCGAGCTTTGGATAGATGCATGAACTACCTAAAAATAATAGTTTCTCAACATTATTTTGATAAGACACATGAATAAGATTTGATTCAATCATTAAGTTGTCATATAAGAACTCAGCGCGGTAACTATTATTAGCTAATATACCACCAACCTTAGCCGCTGCTACAATTACATAATCCGGCTTTTCAGATTTGAACAATTCATTTACAGATTTCTGATCTCGAAGATCAATCTCATTTACTGTTTTAGTAATAAAATTATCAAAACCTACTGCGATGAATTTTCTGTGTATAGCAGAGCCAACCATTCCCTTATGCCCCGCTATATAAACTTTCTTACTCTTATCTAACATAAGTTTCCTTATTTTTTCTTCGTTCTACACTCTTCACTCAACACTAGTACTTAGTATCCTTTCGCCGCGACTTTCCCCAAATCCGCTTTAACCATAATCTTAACTAGCTCCTCAAATTTCACTTTCGGTACCCAACCAAGTTCATTCTTCGCTTTTGTAGCATCCCCGATAAGTAAATCAACTTCTGTAGGTCTGTAATATTTCGGGTCGATCTCAATAACTACATCCCCTTTTTCAAGAGCTTTGTTTTTTACCGTTTTACTATTCTCAATTCTAAATTCTAAATTCTCAATTCTCTTCACCATTCCGCATTCTTTCTCCCCTACCCCCTTCCACGCAATCTCAATTCCTAGTTCCTTAAAAGTCAGTTCACAGAATTCTCGGATGGTGTGTGTTTCTCCAGTTGCTAATACATAATCATCTGCCTTTTCTTTTTGAAGCATCCTCCACATTCCATTACAGAATTCGGGGGCGTAACCCCAATCTCGTTTGGAATCCATATTTCCAAGTGTTAGTTTCTTTTGATGTCCAAGATAAATCCTTGCAGCAGCTCTTGTAATTTTTCTTGTTACAAATGTTTCTCCGCGACGAGGAGATTCATGGTTAAACAGAATACCATTACATGCGAAAAGGTTATAAGCCTCTCGGTAATTCTTGACAATCCAATAACCATATAATTTCGCCACACCATATGGGGACCGAGGATAAAAGGGTGTCGTCTCTTTTTGTGGAACTTCTTGAACTTTTCCAAACAACTCAGATGTTGAAGCTTGATAAAATTTTGCTTGCTTTCCTAGTCCAACTTCCCTAATTGCGTCTAAAAACCTTAGCGTTCCTAGTGCGTCAACTTGTGCTGTGTAATCTGGAATCTCGAAAGAAACTTTTACATGGCTCTGAGCAGCGAGATTG
>CAZEDR010000147.1:0-8340 GCA_964510975.1 uncultured Melioribacter sp.
TGGAAACACTTAGGCAGTATGGTTATTGAAGGAGCCGGAATGGGAATGCTTGATCGGTTTATTGATGAGATAAGTGATTCTTCTCCTCTTTCCGTTCCATTGGTAAATTTTATTCTAAAAGGAGCTTACAGTTACGCGTTCCATTCATTGAAGAAAGAAAAAATGAATTGGCCATTTAACACCGAAGCACCTCTAACATACGAAACTATAAAGTTTGGAATGACTTTTACTTTTTAGAGTATAAAAAAGAGGCCGTCTCAAAAGTAATATTTTATAATGGAATAGACCGCGGATGACGCAGATTTAACTGATTTTCGCAGATTCTTTCATTTGAAGAATTACTTTTAAGACAGCCTCTTTTAGTTTTAAAAACTTAGAATATGTGCTTGCCAAGGTTTTAATTCTACATACAAACCTAAGGAATAAACTTCCTCTGCTGATCTTATATAATTTACATCGTGCAACAAATCAGTAATAATCAACTCTTCGGGATAGCCTTCAATGTCTAGTTTAATTCTACAAGTGGAAAGAAATTCCGAGTAATTTACAATTACAACTCTTCGTTCATCTTTCAAGCGCCATTCCCAGGCAATTATGTTGAGGTATGTAAAGTTATTTACCCAAGATAAAATTGGCGTTAGTAGTTTCCAGGTTCCTTCCTTAAATACTTTTTGAGCAGATATCTTCAACAATTTACTAAAGAAAGTTTTGGAATCATTATTAACATTTTCTATAGGTTCACGAATTAACTGAACCGGCAGTTTTATCTTCTTGCCCTCAAATTGTCCATCATGGTAAAATCTCATCCCCTGAATTGTAGAGATTACAATTGCAGCCGCCTTGGATTTTTCTTTGCTCAACACATTTGCAATTCTATCTTCATCATGATTCTCTAAAAACCGAATTGAATGCTGCTGAAAAGAATTCTGAGCGCGCAAATGTTCAACAAGTTCGCGCGGAAAAGAATGTTTGAGACGATCGGTTAATCGTTTGTCGTAAGTAAAATCGAAACCTAGCTGCTGAAGCTGCCACTCCAAATCCCAATAAGCTTCTGCAAGAAAGAGAAAATCGCTACGCTTATTTTTTACCGAAGCAATCGATTCACTCCAAAACTCCGATGTTGCGCTCTTGAGACATTCCGGAGGCAATACACCAGCCCATGTATTCTTAAATACATTATTCAACGCTAACATTGCCATATCGCAGCGAACGCCATCGCATAAGCTAGTCAGTCTTAAAAGCGTGTTTATTAGAAAATCTTTTGCCGCATCGTTACAAAAATTTACTTGTACAGTGTCTTGCCATGCCGGAAAGAATGGATCGCGTCCGTGGGCGAAAAATTCCGCTTTATCAATTCTCGGCTGGAAAAAAGTGTGTGGTTCATTTCTAAATGTTTGTCCGCTTACACTTAGAAATATTTCGGGATTGGATTGAATCAAACATGAACCAGCACTAAAATGATTTGGTATAAAATCTAAAATGAGCTGTATGCCAAGATTGTTCAGTTCATTCTTAAGCCATAACAAATCTACTTCATCGCCCAACAGAGGATTAAGCTGATAATCATTAATTGAATAAGGAGAACTGCTGATGTCCTCATGCTTCCAATCTTTCAGTGCCCTCGAATAGCTTTTTGTTAACCCTTCTTCAAAACAATACTTGTCTATTGTCGATTCGCACGTTTGCCAGATTCCCATAAGCCATACATACTCAACACCTAAGCCGGCAAGTTCTTGCCAGTAGCTAAGAGGAACATCTCTTAATTTTGCTTTTGTTGCGGGTGTATCAAATCTTTTTATCCAAACGCGGGTATTAATTTCATAGATGGATGGATTTTTAGTCATCTCTTACCAATCAAATTCATTTTTAGATTTTAATCCCAGCAGAGCTTTTCTATCATCTTGCAATTCTCTGTTGCGCAGAAGAAGCTCATACTGAAGTCTTTCGTCTTTTGATTCACCGCTTCTTTTATTGTTTTGTTTTATCTCTTCTTCTATTTGAAATATCTGAAAGCTTCTTACAGTATCAACCGCATGTTCAAATGTATCTTTTTCAATTTTCCCATTAAAAGAAAGTTCATCCCACTTTCTACTAATTGAATCATCAGAGAGCGTAAGCTTCATTATAAAATTCTTTAGTTCGGCCGATTCAATCTTTTCCACCAAATCAGCCGGCGAAAACTTTCCTTCATTCCACCCGTCGTGAATTACATCGGCCAGCTTTTTGTAATTCAGATTAGCAAAACTTTCCACCGCAACATTATCAAAGATGTAACCCAATATTTTTTCGTCACCACTAAACAGCAGTCGTATTAATTCTTTCTCATTCGGATTTTCTGTTTGATACTTTGTAGCCAAATTGAATTCGGCAGACGCGGAAGCGGTTTCCATCTTTACAACTTGTTTGGCTGATTGATTTTCCACACGAGTTTTGTTTTGCGATAGCGCCGCATTTAATTCAGATTCAATAAGTTTTTCGCGCAAATTGAATTTTTTCGAAATTGTTTTCATCAGTAAGTTGCGTTTCAGTTCATCGTTAACCAACGCAAGTGTTCTTACCAATTCACGAATCGCTTTCGTCATATCTGAGGGATCTTCAAACAATCCAAGCTCTTCAAACTGCGAAGTCTGATATTCCAGAAAATTAACTGCGCGTGCTACTTCTTCATCAAATTTTTCTTTTCCAAACTTATTTATGTAAGAATCCGGGTCTTCTCCTTTAGGAAGTTCAATAACTTTAACTTCAAAATCTTGCTTGAGTAACAGCTCAATACTTCTTAGCGCGGCTTTCTGTCCGGCAGAATCAGCATCAAATAAAACAAAAATATTTTTTGTGAATCGGGAAAGAAGCTGGATTTGCTCATCGGTCAAAGATGTTCCGGAAGAAGCAACTACATTCTTAACACCGGCTTGATAGAGGGAAACCAAATCCATGTATCCTTCAACAAGAATAGCGCGGTCTAACTTTCTTATTTCATCCTTAGAATGAAACAACCCGTATAGCGATTTTCGTTTAGAATAGATTTGAGATTCCGGCGAATTTAAATATTTGGCAATGTTATCATTCTTTTCGAGTATTCTTCCGCCAAAAGCAATTACTCTTCCGTTTGGAGAAAAAATTGGAAAGATTACTCGCGCGCGGAATTTATCGTAGTATTCGCCTCTTTCGTTAGTATCAATCAAGCCGAGATGTTTTGCATTTGCAAGATCAACTTTATTTTCTTTTGCATGGTTTAGGAAATTATCCCAACCAAAAGGAGCAAAACCAATTCCGAAACTTCTTTGGGTCTGCGGTTTAATTCCCCGCTGCTTTAAATATGTGCGGGCAATTTCAGCATCGCTGCTTTTAGAAAGATGTTCAGAGAAGAAACGTGCGGCTAGAACATTTATTTCGTAAAAGACTTCAAGTTCATTCTGCTGATCGTTCTGAGCCTCATCATACTGAATTTTAATTCCTACGTGATCAGCAACTTCTTCAATAGCTTCAACAAATGAAATATTTTTGAACTCCATCAAGAACTTAAATACGTTGCCGCCATTGCCACAGCCAAAGCAATGATAAATCTGTTTATCCTCACTTACGGTAAACGAAGGGGTTTTTTCTTGATGAAACGGACAGAGTCCGATAAAATTCTTTCCCCGCTTACGCAGCTGCACATATCCGCTTACTACATCAACAATATCTGACGCGTTACGAACTTCATCTATTTTGGTTTCAGAAATACGCATTATTGGATTTAACTGCCTCTGTTGAAATGCCTTCTCGAAATTAGATATTTATCCGGTTATTCCAAACCGCCGGCTAATTGGTCGTTCGGAATAATCTTTGTAATTTTGCCGGTAATGAGTATGATCAGTCAACAACACAAAAATAAAAGTGTACTTCTTTTTCTCCCCGCTCTAAATTTCAATGAGCATGAGTTTCTTATAGTTTCCAATTCGTTAAACACTGCCGGATTAAAAGCATTTATTGTAAGCGATGCTTCCTTTCTTTGCCTTGGTTCAAACGGCTTAAAAGTTAAAAATGATGTTCAGCTTTATAATGTTCACGAAAGCAACTTTTCGGGATTTATAATCATTGGTGGAAGCGGAACGCGCGAATATTGGAATAATTTAACTCTCCAAAATATTGCAAAGCGTTTTGTTTTGAACAAGAAACCGGTTGGCGCACTATGCTGCGCTCCAATAATTCTGGCTAAAGCCGGATTATTGACAGAACCGGCAACATGTTTCGTTGACGATAGAAAAGCCTTGGAACGAGAAGGAATTGTTTTCGTGAATTCCCCGGTAGTTAAGAGCCAAAAGATTATAACCGGACAAGACCCGGCTTCTTCCGGAGAATTTATAAAAACATTTTTACACGAACTTTCTAAGAATTCATTCTTGCAGAACTAATCGCCTCTACATTTTGTTTATAAAATATAAATAATGAAAAACATGCCCTTCGAAAAAATCAGCAAATATTGCAACAGCTTAACAAAGTATAGCAGATTATTAACACGAGAAGTTTCTATCGGCGATCTTCCTCTTGGCGGAACAAATCCAATTCGTATTCAGTCGATGACTACAACTGATACGCTCGATACTATTGCTACTGTTGAGCAATCTATAAGAATGATTAAAGCCGGATGTGAATATGTGAGGATAACAGCGCCAAGTTTGAAAGAAGCAGAGAATCTACGCAATATAAAAGATGAATTAAGACGCCGCGGCTACAACGCGCCACTTATTGCAGATATTCACTTTACCCCAAACGCGGCGGAGTTGGCGGCAAGGATTGTTGAAAAGGTTCGCGTAAATCCGGGCAATTATGTCGATAAGAAAAAATTTCAGACAATAGAATATACGGATGCTGAGTATCAAGAAGAGTTAGAGCGCATTCGCGAGCGGTTTACTCCGTTAGTGAAAATTTGTAAAGAGTATGGAACTGCAATGCGGATCGGCACCAATCATGGCTCTCTTTCAGATAGAATAATGAGCCGCTACGGCGATACGCCGCTTGGAATGGTTGAATCAGCTTTGGAATTTCTCCGCATCTGAGAAGATGAAAATTACCACAGCATCGTTCTTTCCATGAAGGCAAGCAACACACAAGTGATGGTTCAAGCATACAGATTGCTGATTGCAAAGATGCATGAAGAAAACATGAATTATCCGCTTCATCTTGGTGTTACTGAAGCCGGTGATGGAGAAGATGGGAGAATTAAATCTGCAGTCGGTATTGGAACTTTGCTCGAAGATGGAATTGGAGATACTATAAGGGTTTCGCTAACTGAAGATCCGGAATTCGAAGCGCCGGTTGCAATTTCACTTGCAGCAAGATATGTGGAAAGAGATAAACATCAACCAATTCCGGAGATTGAAGAATCTGTTAAAGATTCATTTACTTATAACAGACGGGAAAGTTTTGAAGTAGCCGGAATCGGCGGAACAACAGTTCCCAAGGTTATTGCAGATTTTAGTTCTGGCGAAATAACGAGCTGCGATAAGCTGAAAGAAGTTGGTTATTCTTATGATGAAACAACAGACAAATGGAACATCGCCGATACCGCTTGCGATCTTCTCTTTCTCGGCAATAACGATTTACCATTTGATGCGCCGACAAATTTAAAACTCATTTACAATTTCGAGAAGTGGAATTCACTCGAGAACAAATTAAAAGGTTTTCCATACTTCAGTTCGTTAGACAAGTATGCCGCGTCTTTAGAAAGATCATTTGTTCTGAACTTTGTAGAATTAGATATTGATTCAACTTTCAACTCTCGGCTTTCCACTTTCACAAGCGATAAATCTTTGGTTTTCGTAGTTACCACAAAAAACTCGCATGGAATGGCGGAACAGCGGAGAATATTTTTAGAGCTAATCAAACAGAACATAAAAAATCCGGTTATTATAAAACGTTCTTATTCAAACGGAGAAGAAGAAACACGATTGTTTGCATCGACTGATTTGGGAGCGCTACTAATTGATGGTTTTGGCGACGGCGTCTGGCTTGAATCAAATCTTACTAAAAATTTTATAAACAGAACTCTTTTCGGAATTCTGCAAGCTTGCAGAACAAGGATTTCCAAAACGGAATATATTTCTTGTCCTTCTTGCGGAAGAACATTGTTTGATCTTGTTGAAGTAACCAATAAAATCCGTAAACGTACCGAGCATCTTAAGGGAGTTAAGATAGCGATAATGGGATGCATTGTTAACGGACCGGGAGAAATGGCAGACGCGGATTACGGCTATGTTGGCTCCGGAATTGGTAAAATCACCCTTTATCGCGGAAAAGAGATCGTAAAACGCAGCATTGGCTCGGGAAACGCTCTAGATGAGCTGATTGGAATAATTAAAGAAGATGGAAATTGGGTCGAAGAAAATAAAATCTAATTTCTGCTTCTCTTGATGTTAAGGGCTAATAATGATATATTTTGGTTAAATATATGAGTAATTTTTCTAAAAAAATCGATATAAAATTAAAGACCGCGCTTCTCAGAAGTTTGTGAGACGTAAATGCACTCCCAATTTTAACCGGAGTGCATTTTTTTTATTATGACAACAGGTGATCTAATTAAATATCTGGAATATTGGGCACCGCCGGGCGCCGCTTGGGACCGAGACAACGTCGGACTTCAGGTTGGCTCGAAGGCGGTAAAGCTAAAAAATATACTGTTAAGCCTCGAGCTTAATAATGAAGTCCTAAAAGAAGCCGTTCATAAAAATTGCAATTTGATTTTCACTCATCACCCTTTCATTTTCAATCCGATCAAAAGATTAGATACAGAAAAAGACCTACAAGCGCAACTCATCGAAAAACTTATTAAGAATAACATCACACTTTATTCAGCTCATACAAATTTAGATTTCACTAAAGAAGGGGTTTCTTATCAGCTCGCTCACGCATTGAAGTTGAAAGGAATTAAATTTTTGGAAAACGCTGAATCAAATCAGTTCAAAATAGTGGTTTTCGTTCCAGCGGAAAAAGCAGATGAAGTTGCCGACGCAATGTTTGCCGCCGGTGCCGGAAAAATAGGCGAATATGAGAACTGCAGTTTTAGAATGAATGGCGAAGGTACATTTCGCGGATCGGCTAAGTCTAACCCGATTATTGGTAAGAAGGAAAATCTTGAAACCGTTAGCGAAACACGAATCGAAACTATAGTCGATTTGTGGAATTTGAATAAAGTACTTAACGCTATGTTAAAGCTTCATCCTTATGAAGAACCGGCCTACGATGTTATTCCTTTGAAAAATAAAAATGTGAATTATGGTGCCGGTGCTATTGGCGAACTTGATTCCGAAATGAATGAGAAAAGTTTTCTTATGCATGTTAGCAAAAACTTGAAGATCAAGAATTTCAAATACAGCGAAGGCAAAAACAAAAAAATTAAAAAAGTAGCCGTATGCGGCGGTGCCGGCGCGGATTTGTTAAGCAAAGCAATTGCACAAGGCGCTGATGCGTTTATTACAGCTGATGTAAAATATCATCAATACCATGACGCCTTAGGAAAAATTTTATTTATAGATGCCGGACATTACGAGACAGAAATATTTTCTCTAAATGCGGTAGAGAAAAAGATTCAAACATTTTTAGAAGATGAACTTGAAGAGCGGGTAAAAGTCTTCAAGTATTCGGGTACTACAAACCCGGTTAAGTTTTATAAACAATAAGGAGTCTAAATTGATCGAACGACTTTCCACACTATTTGAGCTGCAGTTAATTGACAATCAGCTTGATGAATTGGAGGAACTACGGGGAGATCTTCCGGCGGCTGTTAATGAGTTAAAATCTCAAATACAATCGCTCGAAGAACAAGTTGAAGCAAAGGAAGAAGAGAAGAATAGTTCGCTAGAAAAACGCAAACAAAATGATGATGATGTTGAGCGCTTATCTGCAAACCTAAAAAAATTCAAAGCCCAGCTTTATCAAGTAAGAAACAACAAAGAGTATGATGCCCTTACAAAAGAGATTGATCATGCCGAAGAACAAACCGGCAAGCTAGAAGCAGAAACAAAAGCTCTTGAAGAATTGGTGGAGAAATTAAAAATTGAGATAAAAGAGGTTCAGCCGCAGCTGGAAAAATTAACAGAAGATTTGAAAGAAAAAGAAGCTGAGCTGAAACAAATCATCAAAGCGAATGAGCGTGAAGAGGTAAGATTAAAAGACAAACGCGAAAAGATTGCTCATAAAGTAAAGAAACCGGATTACAATACTTATATGAGAGTGCGTAAAGCTCTTGGCGGAAGAGCTATTGCATTTATTAACCGCTCTGCTTGTTCCGGCTGCCACAACGTTGTTCCACCCCAAAGACAATTGGAAATAAAATCCAACAAAAGAATTTACTCTTGCGAG
>CAZEDR010000148.1:0-8226 GCA_964510975.1 uncultured Melioribacter sp.
TCGTGAATTTTTATTCCCGTAAGTAATCTTGTGGTAAAGTTGAAAAACTTTGAGGTGATTTTTTTTATGAAGGGATCGAAACGTTTCTTCTTCCAGCCGGAAACTAAATCGTAACCTTCCTCAAGTTTGTTTAATAAGTTTGGTATTTCAGCCGGATCGTCTTGAAGATCGGCATCCATTGTAATAACTGCATCGCCGGTAACATGCTTGAACGCAACTTGAAGCGCTGCGCTCTTTCCGTAATTTGTTCTAAAGCTATAGTAATGAACTTTGTTATCGGTACGAGCAATATCTTTTATAATAGATAAAGATTTATCTCGGCTTCCATCATCAATAAAAAGAATTTCATAGTCGCAAGAAACAGATCTTAAAGCTTTTCTAATTTCTTGATAAAGAGGGCGGAGCGATTCTTCTTCGTTAAGAAGGGGAACTACAACTGATACTTTTTTAAAGCTTACGGTTTGAACGACTACCGGTTGCTGCATATGTCCCGGTTGAGCTGGAGTTTGTCCGGCAATCTTTTTGTTCTGATTATAGTTTCTTCTATAATAAGGGCGTCTATAAGGTTTTTTTTGCTGTCCTTGCTGCTGCTGCTGTGGCGAATTTTGAGTGCTTTGCGGTTCTGCTTTCGGTTGTTCGTCCAAATTGTCTTCCATCGTTAGTCTGGTGGTAAAAAATTGTTTATTTATACCAAAGTTAAAGGTAAACGAAACTAAATGCAATTTGACACTGCACTGCACAATCTTTAGTTTTCACAAGAGAGAAATTATGGGACATATAATATTTTGGGCTATCATGCGAACGGCGGTGTTAATTCCATCGCTGTGGGTTATGTATAGTTATGTAGAATATAAATACTGGTGGTGGATTGTAATAATTTCGGTTTACGCGGTAATTATTTATCCAATTACAATTCAATACCGGATATTTTACGAAGAGAACAAGGAGATAATTGAACAAACGCTTTGTACTTCTTGCAAACATTTTGATAAAAGCGCAGTCCTTTGCATGAAGCTTGATAAGCATCCAACTCTAAAAGTTCTTCCTTGCGAAGGATTAGAGTGGGAACCAATTGGAAACACTAATGAACAAAAAGAAATCAATACATAGTAAAGAGCTTGCTGTTAAGAATAACAATGTCTTTTGTGCTGAATGTGGCGAAGAGCTTGATCTGTTTGGAATAAATGGTGAAGTGGATCAAAATAAAATTAAAGAACGCCACAAACGATGTATAGAAAAAGGAAAATTTAAAGGCGATCTTTGCTCAATGATGTTTATTTCCGGCGATGCTGAGCTTCCGCCTCTTTCTGAAGAAGCTGATTAGATAAATCTGTAAGCGCTTCAATAAAGCGTGGGCCCGGGCGCAAGTATAAATCCCTATCAATAAAAATCACATTGTTGTTTCTAATTGCCTTCAACTGTCGCCATTCCGGATAAGCATCTTTCAACATATCAATTGTATCGCCACCGCCGGTTGGATAAATAATATAATCCGGATCGCGTTTTAGAATTTCCTCTCTGTTAAAGATTGGATAGTTAAGCTTAGAATCCGCCGCTATGTTTTTCAATCCGCAGAATTGTATGTACTCATTGATAAATGTATTCTTCCCGGCAATCATTATCGGACGAAGCTCTACAAGAAACATAGCTGTTTTGGTTTGTAGAGAATGAGAGTTTTTAATTGATTGTAAAGTCGAATCCCATTTCGCAAGTGCCGGAATGGTCATTTCGGTAATGCCGAAAATTTTTCCAAGATCGGAATATGTTTTTCTAATTCCTTCATAATTTCTCGGATTAGATACGAAAACCTTTAAGCCCAATTCACGGAATTTATCGTAAGTGCTTTTTGTATTTCCCTCAACAGTTATAAAAATCAAATCCGGTTTCAAAGAAACAATTTTCTCGAAGTTGAAAGTCAGCATATCGCCAACCTTTTCAATCTTCCGGGCTTCTGCCGGATAGTTGCAATACATTGTGTTCCCAACTAAATGCTTCTCAATGCTAAGTGAATAGAACATTTCAGTCAAGTTTGGGGCTAGCGAAATAATTCTTTGTGGCGCTTTTTCAAATATAAATGAGTTTCCAAGATCATCCGTAATTGTGTTTTTGCTGCCGGATTGTTTAACGTTGCTGTTGCAAGCGGTAAAAAGGTGTAAAAGAACTAAGAACAAAAACATGTATGGAATATTTTTTTGCATAGGCTTTCTTTTTGCCTTAAATAAAGTGAACAAATTGAATGAAGCGGCTGTTAAAGAGCAGCATTAACAATTCGGTAACGGAAATTTAACTATTGCATAATAAAACATATAATTCATAATTGTACTTTAACAAGCAAAAATGGCGACTATGATTAAAAAGACTCTATTTGCACTATTCTGCATAATTTCGTTAGCCCATGCTACGGACAAAAATGTTAAGAAAATCTATTCCAAAGAGCTTTTCCCTCTAAGCGAAACAACCAAGTATGTTTATGATTCATCATTTGGCGATGCAATAACAAAAGCCTCCATAGTAAATGGATTGATTGAAACTAAAAGCGAAGCTGATAATTTCAAATATCATCAGAAATTGGAAATGAGAGAAACCGGGTTGTTCATTCACGAAACTTATCAATATATCAAGCTTCTCATCTTTATAAAAAAAGAAAACAAGGTAACTTATAATAAACCTTTTCAACGCTATGCCTTTCCATTGTTTGTTGGAAGGGAATGGAAGGATCAAGCGGTTGAGTATATAGATGGCGATTCAAACAAAGTTTATCTATCCGGAAAGGTTTTGTCGGAAGAAGAGTTAAATACCGGGGCGGGAAAGTTTACAGCCATAAAAATTGAAACAACAGTCGAATCGGAAACCGGAGCTAAGAATATTATTACCGAATGGCTTGCTGTGAATACCGGACTTATTAAAGCGCGAATAGAAATTAAAGGAGGCGGCTTAATGGGTTTTGCCAGAGATATGCTGGGCTACGGAACAATCAATTTTGAGCTAAAAGAAATTCTAAATAAATAATTTGCTCTCTTAACTTTTTCAAGCGCCTCTATAAATCAGTTTTCGTTTAATGGACTCTCAAACGGGTTAGTAACAAAATGCAATTTTTAAGATTAATGGTTGACATTCCCGCAAATGATTTTTAGGTTCTACCACGTTATCTGAAAATTTCTTCCACAATTTGATCGGGTCTAAAAATGAGTAGTCAACTCTGGACAAGAAAACCTGTAGAACATTTTGAAGCTGAAATGAAGGAAAGCAAACTGAGCCGGGTGCTTGGCAAGTTTGGTTTAACTTCTCTTGGTGTTGGGGCTATTATTGGCGCTGGTATTTTTGTTATGACGGGCGTTGGTGCAAAAGAATATGCCGGACCGGCTTTAGCTCTTTCTTTTGTAGTAGCTGGAATTGGTTGTACGTTTGCTGCCTTATGTTATGCAGAATTTGCTTCCTTCCTTCCGGTTGAAGGATCGGCTTATGCTTATTCATACGCAACAATTGGCGAATTGTTCGCGTGGATAATTGGGTGGGATTTAATATTAGAATATGGTATGGCGGCATCGGCGGTTGCTGTCGGATGGTCGGGTTATCTAAATAAGTTTCTTCATCTTTTCAATGTCAAACTACCTATATGGATAATGAATGATCCGTTTACGGCAAAAGAAGCTATTGCTGATGCGACACAAAAAGGAACCCTTACAACATTAGCAAATCAATACTCAGATATTGCTATGCCGACGATTTTTGGATTTGACTTTGCTTGGAATGTCCCGGCATTTTTAATCATTTGGATTCTAACAGCAATTCTTATTAGAGGAATTAAACAAGCTGCTAATACAAACAACATCATGGTTGTTGTAAAAGTAAGCGTAGTGTTTTTTATTATTATTCTCGGAGCGCAGTATATCAACGTTGATAACTGGAGCCCTTTTATTCCGGAAAGGGGTACTTACTCTGATGCGCTTGGCAATTCACATAACGCATATGGTTGGGTTGGTATTGTTGCCGGGGCGGCATATATATTCTTTGCCTACATAGGGTTTGATACAGTATCAACTCATGCTGGTGAGGCAAAGAATCCTCAGAAGGATGTTCCTTTTGGAATAATAGTTTCTCTTATAGTTTGTACAATCCTTTATATTCTTGTTGCTCTAGTTTTAACCGGAATGGTAAATTATAAAGACATTGATATAACAGCACCAATAGCTGCGGCATTTGGAGCGGTGGGATTGAAATATGCCGTGTTCATAATTTCCGTTGCGGCTATTGCCGGTTTAACTTCAGTAACAATTGTAATGCTTCTCGGTCAGTCAAGAATTTTCTATGCAATATCAAAAGACGGATTACTTCCAAAGAAAACTTTTGGCGAATTGCATCCAAGATTTCATACACCGTGGAAATCGAATTTATGGATTGGAGGAATTGTTTCTTTCATTGCATCGTTCACACCAATCGATTCAATTTCTAAAATGGTAAACATCGGAACACTTTTAGCGTTTGTTATCGTTTGCATAGCTGTCTGGGTAATGCGAAAAAAAGAACCAACACGCCATCGTCCTTTTAGAACTCCGGCAATTTGGTTTGTTGCTCCGATGGGTGTTTTCTTTAACCTTGGTATGATGTTAACACTTGAATGGCAAAATTGGGCTCGTCTTTTTGTTTGGTTAGCAATTGGATTGATAATCTATTTTGCATATGGAAAGAAACATAGTGTAATGGCCAAAATTCTGGCAAAAGAAAAAGCGTAATTGTTCTTATTCAAGAGCCCGATTATCCGGGCTCTTTTGTTTTAAAATCCGCATATATGATATTGCTTTGTAATGACTATCGTATCTGCTAGAAAATTATTCTGAAATAAATTAATATACAGCATGAATTAATTCTTTGATTAGTGGAAAAACGAAAGGAGATTGAAATGAAAAAATTAGCGATGTTGATTCTATTTGTTGTAAGTACGCTAACAATGGCGCAGATTCAGAGCGGCTCATTCTTTTTTGACAAGTCGTCACCAAACTACACACTCGGCGATAATCAAGGTAAGCGAACAGTAGAGTACGAAGTTACTTTTAACAAACCGTTTGAAACAAAACCGAGAGTTGTAATTTGTGTAACACTACTTGATGCGGTAAAATCAACACAAGTTCGCTACTCGGTAGAAACTAAAGGAATATCCCGCGATGGTTTTGTGGCCTTAATAACAACATGGGGCTCAACACAGTTAAGCGGCATCGGCGGATATTGGCTTGCTCAAGCTGAAAAGCTTGAAATCAAAAAAGAGGAAATTAAAGTTGGACAAGTGTTCCAGCTTGAAAATGTTTATTTCGAATTTAATAAGTGGAATCTGCTACCGGCATCTTATACGGAATTAGATAAAGTAGTAAAATTCATGACGGAAAATCCAAAAGTAGAAATCGAGTTGTCCGGTCATACCGATAATGTTGGCAAGCAAGAATACAACCAGAATCTTTCGCAAAAGAGAGCAGAAGCTGTGCGCGCATATGTTTTATCCAGAGGAATCGATTCAAAAAGAATTACAGCAAAGGGCTATGGAATGAACAAACCAATTGCTTCCAACGAAACCTCTATGGGACGGGATCAGAATCGGCGCGTTGAGTTTATGATAACGAAAAAATAAGAAGTATAAAAAAAGTTAGAGCTGAGTTTTGTGAGGCGGCTAAATTTCCTTATTTTTGCCCCGCATCCTTAGCTCAGTTGGTAGAGCATATGACTCTTAATCATCAGGTCGGGGGTTCGAATCCCCCAGGGTGCACTTTAGTAGACAAGTCGCCTTTTTGAGGCGACTTTTTTATTTCCGCCATGCTAAAACCATTGTTATCATTGACTAAAAGCTCAAGTACCGAATTTCGCTTTATGGTTCGATATCCGTCAGAATCAAATACGAGTTTTTCAGGAAATATCGAACCAATAATCTCCGTTGGGTACTAGGGTGTATCTGTAAAATAACTAGCTAATTTAGAAAGTATTTTAATCTCTAATTCCCCAACGATAGTCAGAGGGACTACTTCGTAGTATAAGTGTCGCAACTTTATGCCGAAGGTTGAGGATTAAGTACCTTGTCACGCAATGGCTCAGATTCTAAAAAAATAAATATCCCAGAGCTATCCCGGATAATATCACAACAACGGAACTGATGTTGAATCTATAAAGCAAAACAAAACTGACTGCAAAGACTATCCACAATAGCCAGTTATTAAATAAATCTACGCTTAATTTAATTACAACTGCACACATCAATCCAAGTGAGCCGCCATTCAGTCCATCCAGCAATACCCTAATGATTTTTTTACTTCGTAATTTATCTACAATTCTTACAAGCAGCAGTACAAAAATAAATGAAGGCAAAAAAATGCAAATTGTTGATGCTATAGCTCCGGAAGTTCCGCTAATTAAGTAACCTATAAAAGTAGCTGTAGATAAAAATGGTCCCAGTGTAAACTGCCCAACTGCAACAGAATCGATAAGCTGTTGAGCTGTAATCCAATGATAAGAATCAACAAGATCGCCTTTCAAAAAGGCAATTAATACATAACCGCTGCCGTATAAAACAGAGCCAACTTTCAAAAAAAATAGCCCGAGCATATCCAAACCCGGTTTATTAGTATCTAGAACAGAAGGAAAGTTTTTGAAGATAAAAAGAATAGGAAAGACAAAAACATTTACCATATTTCTAAAATGCTCAGATATATCGTTTCGATACTCAACTGCAACTGCAATTAAACCGGATAAAAAAAGAAGCAATAGTTCATTAGCTCCAAGCAGATTAAGCACCAAAGAAATTATTGCTACAAGAATCACAGTTCGTTTTTGCTTTATTCCTTTTAACAGTTTTAATAGCGCCACAGAAATTATAGCAACAACCACTGCGCATTTGGAAGAGTGCCGCATTTAACATAGACAATTGAAAATCCAAGTGTAATAAGCATGGCGGGAAGAATGAAGCAAAGTCCGGCAACTATCATTCCCTTTATTCCCCCTTTAATGTATCCAATATGAAGGACTATCTCTGTAGAATTTGGTCCGGGAATTATATTTGTTATGCTTATTAAGTCCAGCAATTTATCTTTAGTAATCCACCTTCTTCTTGTCACGATCTCGTCTTCAATCATACCGATATGAGCAGCGGGACCGCCAAAACCGAAAAAACCAAGTTTTAGAAAAACTTTACTTAATTCCCTCATCGAAGAGTATTCCTTTCACACAGAGTTCCACCAAACGATTCTAAGGTTAAAGAGAATTTGCTTGAGCTACAACTTTTTGTTGTAAGTTCCGTTCCCAACTGTGCTGTCTTTCTATTTCAATCGCAGAAGTCGGGCATTCTTTTACGCAATCCATGCAACCGTTACAACTTTCTTCTTTACTCATAAACGGAAATGTCATCATTTTGGCTGGTAATAATTCATGATTGGATTTTCCGTTCAGCGTAATATAAACAAGCTTATCACCTTCAATTGTTCTCCCCGTATTAATTCGCATATCGATGGCGTTTGGTGAACAAACATCCATACATATCCCGCAAGAAATACATTCTTTTGCTTTTAGCTTCAGCTTATACATTATCTTTTTCCTTTATACCATTCTGCTTAGAAAAAAAATATAGGGCTGTAGCCAGGGTGATGATTAACAACCCGAATGTTATGTAAAATACAATAGTAGAAAGCCAAGGGTTAAGATTTGAACGCATTGATTTCATGAGCTGCCAAAACGGTTGTTGAGCTGCCGCGTATTCATTTCCCGGCGCCTCCATAACAAGCAAGTAACCAAGATAATTTAGAAAAGCACCGAAGGTTATGATATAATTATTTACTCTTGAAAGTTTATTAAAGTCCTCCGTATTTCTAAAAACTTTTATGATGAGTGCAATTACTAAGACCACCATTCCCATCGGCACAAACGGTAAACCGACTTTTATGTCAGCCATTAAATCAAGATTCACATTTAATAAGATGAATAGGACAGAGAAGAATAAAAGCCCATCTCTTAACACTACATATACCAGCCACCATATATCTGCCGCTACACGAAGAGTCATCCTTGAAAGTATACGTTCGAAATAGGGTCTTCCAATATGCAGCAATGCGGAAATTATTGAAAAGAGTATTCCTAAGTCTAATAAGGTTTGCGCCGTCCAAATTTCTAATGCTTTATATGTATTCATTTTTCCTCTTTATCTTCTTGCTATTATTTTCATAAACAATCCGGTTAATCCGGATTATTATTCTC
>CAZEDR010000149.1:0-1951 GCA_964510975.1 uncultured Melioribacter sp.
TGTGAGAAATCGAATTCCAGAATGCTTCCGTGTTTTGTCCGCTTAATGTTCTGCCGCTCATATCAATCACCGAGCCTGAAATCATTATCGGAATGTTGTTGCCGGTTTCTTCGCACAATTCCATAATTCCGAATAAAGCCGCTTTGCAAACAAGCGTATCAATCATAGTTTCAACAAGAAGAATATCTGCGCCGCCGTCTATCAGTCCGCGGGCTTGTTCTTTGAATGCCGCAGCAACTTCATCAAATGTTACCGAGCGGAAACCGGGATCATTTACATCCGGCGAGATAGAAAGCGTTTTGTTTGTTGGTCCCAGTGAGCCGGCAACAAATCTCGGCTTATTCGGATTGGCTTTTGTGAATTCGTCTGCGACTTCCTTAGCAATTTTCGCTGCTTCAAAATTTATTTCGTAAACCAAGTGTTCGGTTTTGTAATCTGATTGAGAAATTGCGGTTCCATTAAATGTGTTTGTTTCAATTATATCGGAACCGGCTTCCAAATAATTTCTGTGGATTCCTTTTATTATTTCCGGCTGAGTGAGAACAAGAATATCGTTGTTGCCTTTCAAATCCACCGGATGATCTTTTAGCTTTTCGCCGCGGAATTGTTCTTCGCTCAACTTGAAGCGTTGAATGAATACGCCCATTGATCCATCAAGAACGAGAATTCTTTCGTATAGTATATTTTTCAGTATTTCAAATTTGGTATTCATAATCTTCCTTTAAAATCTTGATCCTACTCTTGATCTTAATCTTGATCGGAAATTAGATCAAGATCATGAGTAAGTTTAAGAGCAAGAATTTGAAAAGCGTAAGCCGCTTTGTTCTTTTCAGTTTTGATTCAGTAGTGAGATATCGTTAACTTTCGTTCAAATATAACAAATAATCGAGAAGATAATGATAGTTGTAACCGGCGGTGCTGGATTTATAGGAAGTGGTGTAGTGTGGCGGCTTAATCAGATGGGCGTGGATAGAATTGTTATTGTTGATGAGCTTGGCAAGGACGACAAATGGATGAACTTGAACGGACTTAAGTATGCCGACTTTCTTCACAAAGATGATTTCATGGCAATGATACTTCAGCGAAACGAGCCATTTAAAATTACATCAGTTATTCATCTCTGGGCTTGTTCTGCTACAACAGAAAAAGATGCCGATTATTTGATGGATAATAATTATCACTACTCACAAGAACTTGCAAAATTTTGTTTGGAAAACGGCAGCCGATTCATTTATGCCTCTTCTGCTGCAACTTACGGCGATGGCTTTAACGGTTATAACGATGATGAAGAACAGCTAGAGAATTTACACCCCCTTAACATGTATGGCTATTCTAAACATCTATTCGATTCATGGATAAAAAGAAACGGCTTGCTAAATAAAGTGGTCGGACTAAAGTATTTCAACGTTTACGGACCGAATGAATATCACAAAGGTGATATGCGAAGCGTTGTTCACAAAGCGTTTGAACAAGTACGTGATGTTGGAAAAGTTAGATTATTCAAATCTCATCTTGCTGAATATAAGGATGGGGAACAGAAGCGTGATTTCGTCTATGTTAAAGATGCTGTCGACATGACTCTTTATTTCCTTGATCATGCGGACAAGAATGGTATCTTCAATGTAGGAACCGGAAAAGCTCAAACTTGGGTCGATTTAGTTACCGCACTTTTTAATGCGGTAGGAAAACCGGTCAACATCGAATTCGTAGATATGCCGGAAGAAATCCGTGATAAATATCAATACTTCACTGAAGCTAATTTGAAAAAGATTAGAATCGCCGGATACGAAAAGCCTATTAGAAATGTAGATGAAGGTGTTTCGGATTATGTGAAAAATTATCTGCTTAAAGACTATTATCTAGGATTAAGTAAGGATTAAGTTCAATGACTTTAGATTCTCCAAAATCGCGCAGTGAGTTTAAGCAGAGAATTTATTTCTTCACCCTTAAG
>CAZEDR010000149.1:1961-8201 GCA_964510975.1 uncultured Melioribacter sp.
ACGGAACTAGTGTCATCGGAAAGTTTATTGAATCTTCGGCGGCGATGACCAAAAAAGATTTAACCAACTCCACAATTGATGCTATTAAGTTTGCCAACGAAGCAAAACTCTGGCTTGCGCTGATTAGAGACAGCAAGCGCGCTAAATCGGAAAAAGTAAAATGGTTTCTCGAAGAACTTGATGAAATTTCTAAAGTATTGGCGGATTCAATTAATAAATAGGAAATTATTTGGTACAGCTCGCAACTCTTTGTTATGTAATGCATGAAGGAAAAACGCTTATGTTATTCCGCAATAAAAAACTGAACGACTATCATGAAGGCAAATGGAATGGACTAGGCGGAAAATTTGAGCAAGGAGAGACTCCGGAAGAATGTGCCATAAGAGAAGTTGAAGAGGAGAGCGGCTTATTAATGATTGAGCCCAAGATGAAGGGTTTTATTACCTTTCCAATGTTTGACGGCAAGAAAGATTGGTATGTGTTTCTTTTTACCGCCGATAAATTCAGCGGGAAACTAATTGACTCGAATGAAGGTAAGCTGGAGTGGATTCAAAACGAAAAATTAGCTGATCTAAATCTTTGGGATGGCGATAAAATTTTTATTCCATGGCTGTTCCAAGAAAAATATTTTTCCGCCAAGTTCGTTTACGAAGCCGGAAAATTCATTCATCACGAAGTAAGTTTTTACTAAGCAAAAGAGAATACTATGAGCTGGGACGCATTTCAAGAGAGAATATTTTTAGAAAGCCAATTGGAGAGAAAGCTTCAGTTTTTCTTTTTCTTTTTTATTGGTGCAATTGTTATTTCGCTAATCATTTCTCAGAAAGAAGCTGCAATGATTTTTCTTGTGGTTTCTGTAATTGCTATCTGGCTTTTAGCAGTATCACTCTGGTTTTTCGTAAACAGAATTAACTCTGTGGATAAAAGCCTCAGCGCTTCCGGCGCAGGTCCAAAATTCATGAATAGAAGTTTGAGGTTCTTCTTAGCAAAAGTACTTCCGGTTGCTTGTGCTGTTATTCTAACCAGTTTTTTAATCGTAGGTATTAGCGGTGTTGCGGATTCAATCCTTCCTTACAAACAAAAGGTTGTTAATGTTGTTGAAAGTGGAATTGAGAAGGGTAAAGACATAATTGATGGTGCCGGTTCAAATAGTAAGAAGAAAGAAAGTCATTTTGAAAGTGTAGATAGTGTTATAGAACAAGGAAAAACTGCTCCTAGTAAATCCGGTTCCGAAATAAAATATTATAAGTCGGGGAATGAATATATTCTCTCAAAAAAAGATGTAAGCGGAATAGCTGATAATCAGACCGAAGCCGGAGTGCAAGTTAAACCGGCACCCAAAAAAGTTTCTGTAATTTATCCGGTTGATGGTTCACATCAAGCACCGAAACAAGATGGAGAAGATACCCGTGAGAATGTTGTTGCACCTTCTCAAACAGATAATCAAATAATTACGCCAGCTCAAAAAGCCGATCCGAATTTTACTCCGATTGGAAGAGTTATAGAAAAGACGCCGGCTGAACCAATCATAACAGTATCCAAATTAAAGCCGACGGCTGCGAAAATTGATACTATTAAAAAGAAGATAGCTCCAAATCCCCATTTCAAGAAATTAACAAAGTGATTAAGCAGTAAAATTTCTATCAAGAAATCCTTTCAGCAAATCATTTACACATGCCGGATTTTCCAGCGGGGTCATATGTCCCGCAAAAGGTATAGCCGCAAATTCCGAGTTCGGAATTTTTTCTGCCATAGCGCGCATAATTATAGGCGGAGTTAATTTATCGAACGAGCCGCAAATAACAAGAGTTGGAATTTTTATTTGAGCAAGATAGCTTGTAGTATCTGTGCGGCTCATAATTGCTATGATGCAGCCTTTTACTCCGATAGGATCATTTTTCTGTGTCTTGTACAAAGTTGTTAAAAACATTTTCTCGTATTGCTTGGGAGTTTCTTCCGCAAAGCAATTAGTTACAAAGATGTCGGTGAATTTTACTAATCCTTCAGTGTTAATCATGTTGATGTTAACAGCGCGTTTCAATCTGGCTGAGTCATCGTCAGCGTCAGCTCTGGTATCGCATAAAATTAGCCCGCCAAACAAATCTTGATTTCTCTCCATAGCGCGAAGTGCTATATATCCGCCCATCGAGAGTCCGCATAATACCGGCTTGGTTAATTTTAGTTCATCTATGATTGCAAACAGATCATCAACAAAAAACTCCAGCATATACTGGCCGTCGCCAACAGAACTTTCTCCTAAGCCGCGGACATCATACGCAACACAGTGATAATTTTTTTTCAGCACATCTATCTGGCTTTGCCACATAGAGTAATCGTAAGGAAAACCATGCACGAAAATGATTGTTTGTTTGTTTGAATCGCCAAATGTATTGACCGATAGTCCGTTGATTGTCTTTTTCATATTAAACTCATTTCCTGGATGGTTAATTGATCGAAATATATGATGAGTGAACGAGATAAAAAATTGTTGCTTTTAGAATTCTAACTGGTCGGGTTAGTAACTTACTTTACGCAACTAACTAGAAAAAACTTAGCCACTAAGGCCCCAAGGCACAAATTCTCATAATATTTATGTTTCAATTTGTGCAAGCTTAGTGTTTTCGAGCCTTCGTGGCGAATCTTTCCTTTTTTGAGTAAGGTGAATTAGTAATTCAATGTGAAAATTTTGATTGAATTCATCCTAATTCCTTTGCACTTTAAACTCGGCAAATTAACTTGTTGTCAAAAGAGCGAAACTAAAAAGAGGTAGAAATGAAAAATCTAAAGTTGTTTTCCTTTTTTGCAGTGATCGTACTTTCTGTAATTCTTTTAGCCGGCTGTAATAAGAAAGACGATGTAACATCACCAAACGCCAATTTCGATTCGGCTGAATACTTGATGATTGATTACTTCGATACTGAAAATGCTGTCGAAGATGCAACAATTGAAAATGATTTGGCTATAAACAGCACCATGCTTTCATACAACTTTGTAGGTGCCGGCGATTTTAGACCCGGTTCCGGAATGCTTCGCGGCAAAGAAGTTGGCTGGATTATGAAGTATGATTGGAACAAACATCTGGGAATGATCTTCAAAAGATTAAAAATAACAGAAGATCAAAAAACTCAGATTGATGTTCTGATGAAGGCTCATCATGAATCAATGAAACCATTAGTGCAAGAGTTTGCTGAAGCAAATAAGACGATTATTGAGAATGCAAACATTAAGCGTAAAGAAATTGCAGAAAAAGTTAAAGCTGGCACATTAACAAGAGCCGAAGCTGCTGAGCAAATCAAGAATTTGAATGCAAGAGTACGTAATGCAATAGAAACTAATGAAGCTACGACCGCGGTTAAAAGAAAAATGTGTGCTAACAGAAAAACACTTCTAGATGGAATCCGGCTGATTCTTACTTCCGATCAACAAGAGAAGTGGGATGTTGCTGTTGCAAGAATGAAAACACCTTGCTGATGAACTAAATTGTTGACACAAAAAATCCCGTTAAACACGGGATTTTTTTGTTCATTCAGTTTGGCAAACCGGGTTGATGAAGCCACTTATAAAAAAGCTCATCTAGATTTTTACCAGAAACTGTTTCTACAATAGACTTAAACTCATTTGTATTTGCGTTAGTGTGTAAATACTTTTTATAATATTCTTGAATTGACTTAAAGAAATTTTTATCCCCGATTTGCTTCCTCAACGTGTGAAGAAAGAACGCTCCTTTTTGGTAAGTCTCAACGTTTAACATATCCGACAGATTTTTGTAACCATTATAAATCACCGGAATTTTCGAGTTTGTGTTTTGCCGGTAACTTTTCATATACTCATTCATAATTGAATTAAAACGCAATTCTCCATCGCGGGATTCGAAGTAAAGTGCGGTAAAGTAAGTTGCAAAGCCTTCGCTAAGCCAAATTTCCGACCAATCGGAGATGGTAACTGCATCTCCAAACCACTGATGAGCAATTTCGTGCGCTACAGTTTCTTCGTTATCCTTTTCGCCGGTGAATGATGGACTTTTCTCAGTAAAAAAAATTGCGCTGCTGTTTTCCATTCCGCCAAAAACTGTTGAAGACTCTACAAGTGAAAGTCTTGAGTAGGGAAATGGGCCAACAGTTTCTTCATAAAAACTAACCATATCTGCAGCACGTTGAAATCCGTTAACCGCATGTAGACTGTCTTCCGGATAAGTGTAGTAGTAAATCGGAATGCCGGAACTGGTTTTGGTTTCTGTGATTGCAAAATCGCAAACACCAACAACCATGCAGTATGTTGGAATCGGTTCATTAATTCGGAAAGTGTATTTTATTTCCGAATTATTCAGTAAAGTTTTATCAATTTGATCGCCGTTGCATATTACTTCGTATTTATCCGGAACAGTTATATTGAAAGTAGCCGAAGCCTTATCAGAAGGATGATCAATCGATGGGAACCAATAGCTTGCGTAGTTTGCCCAATTGTCGCTGAATGCCGAAAACTTTCTGTACTTGTTTTTGCCAATAAACAAACCGCTCTTTGGTTTACCGGAATATTCAATATAGAGTTTATGAATTGTATTCTCTGCCGCAATTTCCGGGAGTGCAATATTTATTATTCCTACTTCATGCTTAAAATCAAGCTGACGGTTATCCATCATACATGAACTAACATCTAAATCTTTCAAATTAAATTTAAGCTCTTTTAATTCGTTGACTGCTTTAAATGTGATTTCAGTTGTTGCTGTAATTTTGGGCGATGAATCTGAAATGCTAATGCAAATCGAATAATGAATTACATCGATCTTGTTTTGCATAATGTTGTAATCAAATTTATCGGAAGCAAGGCTTACGATTGAGCATATAAAAAAAAGTATTATATATTTTTTCATCAACTACCCAATAGAGTGAAAATTGTAATAAAGAAGATTATCTTAAAATCTCCCACGAAAAATCATCTTCGGAGAAGTAAAAAATGTACTTGCAATAATATGAAATACAACCGCACAGTGCTTAAGCTAAAAATCCAACTAGATTACAAAGGAATTTTTACCTCAAACTTTGTTCCGGCACCGAGCTTTGATGATACAACAATCTTACCGTTGTGCATATCAACAGCACGTTTGACAATTGATAGTCCAAGGCCGGTTCCGGCAATGTCATTTGTATTTTTTGCTCTATGAAATGGTTCGAAAAGATGTTTCAAGTCATCCTCCGGGATGCCTATGCCTTCATCTATTACAGAAATTGAAATTTGCTTGCGAAATGGTTTCAGAATTAATTCAATTTTACCTCCCAGAGGCGAATATTTTACAGCATTGGAAAGCAGATTTAGCAAAATGAATTTCATCAATTTAGGATCAAGACTATATCTGATTTTTTCAAGCGAAAACTTGAAAATGAAATTGTGTTCGTGACTTGCCGAAATTTTTGTTTCGTCTATTATCTCTAAGCAGAAGGAATATAGATCTATCATCTGCCTGCTTAAAGTCATTTTGCCACTCTCAGAGCGACTAATTGTGAGGACGTCTTCCAGTAGTTTTGTTAGGTAATCTACAGATCGTTTTATCTTTTCGAGATACTCGTAGATTTTTTCTTCACTCCATGTTTTTTTGTAACGTTGAATCATTTCTGCAGAAACGCGAACAGTGGTGAGCGGAGTTCTAAACTCGTGAGATGTGGTTGCTATAAATCTAGATTTTAGTTCGCTTAATTCTTTTTCCTTTTCAAGGGCCTCTTTAACTTTTGTTTCCGCTTCCTTTTGTTTCATAATTTCTATCTGAAGTAGATCGTTAACTTTTACTAGTTCATTTGTCCTTTCTTTTATTAATTCCTCAAGGTGCAATCTGTACTTTTCCAATTCCTTATCTGCTTGCTTTCTTGCAGTAATATCACGTAGCACATAAACCATTCCGGTAGGTTTCTCTTCGCTGTCCTTTAGTATGTCGCCGTTTACTTCGCAAATTATTGCTTTGCCTTCAAAAATTAATGTGTATTCTTGGAGACCAAGTGGACCTGCTATCATTTGCTTTGTGTTTTCTACAGCGCGTTCAATGTCTTCATGTGAAATGAATGAAAAGATATTCTTGCCAAGTATTTTATCTACATTAAAGTTGTAATAAAACTGCAATACAGTTTCGTTAGCAAAAATTACAATACCTTGTAAGTCGGTTCTAATAATAATATCCGGAACAGTTGTTACAAGTTTTCTGTATTGTTCTTCACTTTCTTTTAGTGCTTTTTCAACCCGCTTATGCTCGGT
>CAZEDR010000150.1:0-5083 GCA_964510975.1 uncultured Melioribacter sp.
CTTCTAATGGCGGTCATTAGAAATTTTTGACTATTGACAAATCTGGGTTTAACTTAAAATTCATTGCTTGCAATTGCTTATCTCTCAGATACAAAAAGTTAATATTTATGAATTTTCTTGTTAATTATTTTCAGCAATTTTCAATTTGTCAATTTCAATTTTCTTCATCTGGAAGAGCGCTTGTGTTACTTTCTGCCCATTTTTACCCGACATTAATTCTGTTAATCGTGTTGGTATTATTTGCCAAGATACGCCATACTTATCTTTTAGCCAGCCGCATTGTTGTGCTTTAGGATCACCGCCTTCAGAAAGTTTTTCCCAATAGTGATCAATTTCATCTTGAGTTTCACAATTAACAATAAAAGAAATAGATTCATTGAACTTGAAAATCGGACCGCCATTTAGACCTAGAAAATCTTGACCATTTAGGTTAAACTCAACAGTCATAACACTTCCCTCCGGTTTTTGATGATACTCAAAACCCTCTTTTCCATAGCGTGCAATTCTTCCAATTTTAGAATTTCTAAATATCGACGTATAAAAATTTGCTGCCTCTTCAGCTTCAGAATCAAACCAAAGACAATTTGTAATTGGCTGCATTTGATATCCTCTCTTTCATTGAGTTTATGCTTAATAAATTATCTCTACACTCACTACTATTTAAAATACTTAATAAAATAGAATTTATCTCAAATGCATTTTGTTTCTTTGATTCTAAAAGCTCATTAGCCTATTTTTACGCCGCAATTAAAAGAATAAGCTATGGCAATAACTCCATTAATGGCTCAATACGCAAAAGTAAAAGAAAGCTACCCGGATACTGTTTTACTGTTCCGTGTTGGTGATTTTTTCGAAACATTTGAAGAAGATGCAAAAACTGCCTCTAAGGTTTTGGGAATCACTTTAACCAAACGCGCAAATGGAGCTGCGGGAGAAGTACCGCTTGCCGGTTTTCCACATCATGCAATTGATACATACCTGCCAAAATTAGTGCGTGCCGGTTACCGTGTTGCAGTTTGTGAGCAAACAGAAAACCCAAAGTTTGCAAAAGGTATTGTTAAACGCGAAGTAGTTGAAGTTGTAACGCCCGGTGTTGCTTTAAGTGATAAACTGCTCGATCACAAGAAGAATAATTTTTTACTTTCTATATACTTAGAAAATGAAATTGCGGGCTTAGCTTTTGCAGATATTTCTACCGGAGAGTTTCAGACTTACGAAGTTAAACAAACTGAAATCTCTCAACAGTTCGGCGCAATTAACCCATCGGAGATTTTGATTCCTAAAAAACTTAAACAAGTTTTAGAACCTATAATTAACAAATCTATTCCATCAGCAAGGATTACACGAATAGATGATTGGATTTTCGACTTTGGTTATAGTTCTGAACTTTTGATGAATCATTTCAATACCAAAACATTAAAAGGATTTGGGATAGAAAAATTTAACACTGGAATTTGTGCTGCCGGCGCCGCATTAAATTATCTTCGCGAAACACAAAAAGCAAACCTTACACACATAAATAAGATTGCACGATTCAATCCTTCCGATTATATGCTGCTTGATTATTCAACCAAGCGTAATCTTGAAATAACTTTTACTATGCAAGATGGCGAGCGCGAAGGTTCGCTTATTTCAATTCTTGATAAGACAGAAACTTCGATGGGTGGAAGAATGCTAAAGAAGTGGATTACTTCTCCGCTCAGAAAACTTGATCCAATTCTAAAAAGACAAGAATGCATAGAAGATTTTGTCATCAATAAAACTTTGCGTAAAAACATTAAGACTGAGTTAAGTGAAATTGGTGATCTTGAAAGATTAATTTCTAAGATTTGTACAGGAAGAGTTAATCCGCGTGAAATTGTAAATCTCAAAACTTCTTTGAAAAAAATTCCACTCATTAAACAATTGTTAGATCAATCTTCTGTAGAAACAATTACAGCAATAAACAGTAAGCTTAATCCGCTTGATAAATTAGTTGAAATAATTGAAAGTGCAATTGCTGATGATCCGCCACTTGCAATGTCCGATGGTGGAATTATTCGAAAAGGTTTTAATTTAGAACTCGATGAGTTACGTTCGCTTTCTACAAATGCCAAAGACTGGATCGCAAATCTCCAAAAAACAGAACGAGAACGAACAAAAATTTCTTCGCTAAAAGTCAGTTACAACAAAGTGTTTGGTTACTACATTGAAATAAGTAATGCTAACAAAGAGAAAGTACCCGATAACTATATCCGTAAACAAACTCTGGTTAATGGAGAGCGTTTTATTACTCCTGAACTAAAAGAGTATGAAGATAAAATTCTAAATGCTCAAGAGAACATTCAGAATTTAGAATACAAGCTTTTCGATGAAGTTAGAATTGCGGCTGATAAGGAAACAGAATCAATACAAGAAAACGCACAGCTAATTGCAATGCTGGATTGTTACCAATCTCTTGCAGAATGCGCTGTAGAATACAATTACACAAAGCCAGAACTAACTACTTTAGATAATTTAGAAATCATTGAAGGTCGTCATCCAGTTGTAGAGAGAATTTTACCACCTGGAGAAAAATTTACACCTAACAGTTGCAAGCTATCTTCATCAGATGAGCAGATTATTATACTTACCGGTCCTAACATGGCTGGCAAATCTGTTTATTTACGCCAGATAGGTTTACTTGTTTTAATGGCGCAAATTGGTTCTTACATTCCGGCAAAAAAAGCTGTAATTGGATTAGTTGATAGAATCTATACAAGAGTTGGAGCTAGTGATAACATCTCTGCCGGAGAATCAACTTTTTTAGTTGAGATGCAAGAAGCCGCAAATATTCTAAACAATGCATCAAGCAAAAGTCTAATTTTGCTTGATGAAATTGGTCGAGGAACAAGTACTTTCGATGGCATTTCCATTGCTTGGGCAATAACAGAATATTTACACGAGAATCCAAATCTTACTGCTAAAACATTATTCGCAACTCACTATCACGAACTAAATGAAATGGCAGAGATTTTTCCACGTATTAGAAATTATAAAGTTGAAGTACGCGAATATGGTGACAAAGTAATTTTCCTTCACAAAGTAACTCAAGGTGGAGCTGATCATAGTTATGGAATTCAAGTGGCTCAAATGGCAGGGCTTCCACAATTTGTTACAAATCGGGCAAAAGAAATACTAATTAACCTTGAAGGGAAAGAGCTAACACCATATGAAATTAAGAAAGCAAAAATGACTAAATTTAAGCAAGATGAGATGCAAATAAGTTTATTTGAAATGAAAGATGATTTGCTGCGTAAAGAAATTTCTGATATAGCTATTGATAGTTTAACTCCACTTGAAGCGTTAAATAAATTAAGTGAACTTAAAAGACAGATTGACGAGAACAAAGAATAGGCAGATAAAACCATTACTAAATAAAAGGTTTATTATGAATTCAAATAAGAAACATTTTTGGGCATTATTTTTATTAGCAATTCTTATGGTTGGATGCGGAAGAAATTACACTCCGGAACAAGAAGCTTATGTACAAACAATAGAAGATTTTCGAAATAATAAAAATGATGAAATGAAAAACGATTCTCATTCACCTTTTAATGCAAAAGGTAAAGTTGATTTTCATGATCTCAATTATTTTGATGTTGATCCAGATTATGTTTTTAAGAGTAAGTTGACCAAATTTGATTTACAAGACACTGTAACAATCTTTGGAACAAAAGGAGAAGCCCGTAAATCAGTTCGTTTAGGCTTTCTCACATTTAATCATAAAGGGAAAGAACTAAAGATTAATGTTTATGAAGGAACATCACAAAATGGTTATAAATATCATTCAATTTGGTTTACAGATTTAACTACTAATAAAGAATCTTACGGAGTTGGACGCTACATTGATTTTGAATTAGTTAGTGATCCAAACTATATTTATAAAGTAGATTTTAATTTAGCTTATAATCCTTACTGTGCTTACAGTCCGAATTATTCTTGTGCTATTCCTACAAAAGAAGACTTTATTCCGGTGGAAATAAAAGCCGGTGAGAAAAAATTTCATGATTAAAAACGGAGTATAAATTGGTAGTTATTTTACAGAGAAACGCAACCGAAGCTCAAATTGAAAATGTTGTTAAACATTTGGAAGGCTACGGGTTTCAGATACATAAATCAACTGGAACAGAAAGAACAATTATTGGTGCAATTGGTGTTAAGCCAAATTTTGATACAAGAAATATTAGCATTTTAGATGGTGTTGATGAAGTCTATCGTGTAACAACTCCATATAAACTTGCTGGTAGAAGCTTCCAAGAAACTAATACTATTGTTAAAATTAAAGATGTTGAGATTGGAGGTAATCATGTTGTAATGATGTCTGGACCTTGTTCTGTAGAAAGTGAAGAACAAATATTTCTTTTAGCAAAGGTTGTTGCAGAATCGGGTGCCAAAATTTTAAGAGCAGGAGCTTTTAAACCAAGAACCTCACCTTATGCATTTCAAGGTATGGGTGAAGAAGGTTTAAAACTAATGCGTGCTGCCGCTGACAAATATAATTTACTTATTATTACAGAAGTTATGCAGAATGAGCAAATAGATTTGATTCACCAATACACCGATATTTTTCAAGTTGGCGCTCGCAACATGCAGAATTTTTCACTTTTAAAAGAGCTTGGTAAAATTAATAAACCTATTATGCTTAAAAGAGGAATTGCAGCAACAATTGAAGAGTGGCTGATGTCTGCCGAATATATTTTAGCCGGTGGTAACAAAGATGTAATTCTATGCGAACGCGGAATAAGAACATTTGAAAGTTACACTCGCAATACATTTGATTTATCCGCAATTCCCGTTGTTCACAAAAAAATTCATTTACCAGTTATAGCAGACCCATCGCATGCAACTGGATTGAGAGACCAAGTTCCGCCAATGGCACGAGCAGCAGTAGCAGCCGGCGCAGACGGATTGATGATAGAAATTCATCACAATCCAGAATCAGCTTTAAGCGATGGACCACAAGCATTGCTTCCTGACACATATTTAAAGCTTGTGGAAGAATTGAGATTAATTGCAAAAGCAATTGGCAGGACTTTATAATTGAAAATAAAGAGTGTTTCAA
>CAZEDR010000150.1:5093-8122 GCA_964510975.1 uncultured Melioribacter sp.
ATATTATGAAAATTGCAATTCTTGGTCTGGGATTAATTGGTGGCTCAATTGCAAAATCACTTAAAGTTAGTAATCTTCCACTATCTATTAATGCTTATGATCACCCTGATGTACTTGATTTTGCTCTTGAAGAAAAAGTAATTGACCGTAAGTTAAATTCAATTTATGAATCACTTGAATCTGAATTAATTTTTATTTGCCTTCCGCTAAACGATTCTATACAAGTATTTTCTTCTCTTACACCTAACCTAACCGAAAATAATCTTATTACTGATGTTTGTGGTGTAAAAAGCATTTTCCACAAAGAATGGAAAAATCACAACGCGAAAGGATTTTTTGTTGGCGGACACCCAATGACTGGTAAAGAAAAAGGTGGCTTTGAAAATTCAGATTCTCTCTTATTCGAAAACTCCATATATATTATAACAAATGAAGCAAAAGACTTTTTTGGCTGGGAAGATTTTCTTTTAATACTTCATTCACTTGGCGCAAGAGTCGCTTTGTTAAATCCAAAAGTTCATGATATTGTAGTAGCTTCAGTCAGCCATCTTCCGCAGCTTGTTGCAGTATCATTAATAAACTCTGCATATTTAAAAGACAGCGACATAAATTTTTATGATTATGCCGCCGGTGGATTTAGAGATATGACAAGAATTGCTTCCAGTGCATTTGATATTTGGGAACCAGTAGTTAAACAGAATAGAGACAAAATTCTCTCAGCATTGGATTCGTTTCACGAAGAATTACATGAAATGAGAAACCTTATAGCTGAAGAAAAGTTTAATCAACTTGCGGCTAAATTTGAATCAGCAAGAATTATGCGCGATGAAATTCCTAAAAACACTAAAGGAATGATTTCTCAACTGTATGATTTATTTGTTTATGTAAAAGATCAGCCTGGAGAAATATCAAAAATCTCTACTGCACTTTTTGAAAAAAATATAAATATTAAAGACATGGAATTATTAAAAATCCGGGAAGGAATGGGCGGTACTTTTCGTTTGGCATTTAGTACTAAAGAAGAAGCAATAAATGCAAAAGAAACAGTTGAAGCAATTGGCTTTTCAACCAAAGTTTAAATATTTAATAACTGCTTCCGAAGCTTTCTCTCCATCAATAGCCGCAGAAACTATTCCACCAGCGTAACCTGCACCTTCTCCACAAGGGAAAAGCCCATCAATATCTATATGCATTAATGTTTCATTATCACGTGGAATTTTTATTGGCGCGCTCGTTCTTGTTTCGGCTGCTAGAATTTGAGCTTCCTCGGTTAAATAGCCTCTCATTTTTTTATCAAATACTAATAGACTTTTCTTTAATCCCATTGCAATTTGATTTGGTAATATTTCATGTAACGGTGAAGAAATAGTGCCAGGATAGTATGAGGACTTTGGCAATGTTGATGAAATCTTTCCTTTTACAAAATCAGTAACACGTTGTGCAGGTGCCCTTTGTGTTTTTCCACCAGCTTCAAATGCAATCTTTTCTACTTCTTTCTGAAATTCTAAACCGGCAAATACACCATTAGAAGAATACTTAATCCAATCACTCTCATTAACTGAAACTACAAAACCAGAATTTGCATACGGAGAATCTCTACGCGAGACACTCATTCCATTTAGAACTAATTCTTCTTTATCTGTAGAAGCTGGAATAATAATTCCACCGGGACACATACAAAAAGAGTAAACACCTCTATCATCTATCTGACAAGTTAAACTATAACTCGAAGCAGGAAGATTTTGATTTCTATTTTTCGAATGGTATTGAATCTCATCGATTAACGATTGAGGATGTTCAATTCTAACACCCATAGCAAATGGTTTGGCTATAAGTTTTATTTTGTGTTTATCTAATAAGTAATATATATCTCTTGCGGAGTGACCTGTGGCAAGAATAACAGAATCACCAATTAATTCTTTTTCTTGATTTACAATGACACCTTTAATTTTTTTACTATCTATTACAAAATCTGATACGCGTGATTCAAAATGTATTTCTCCTCCGCATTTCAATATTGTTTCTCGAATTGACTGAACAACTTTAGGAAGTTTGTTAGAACCAATGTGAGGGTGAGCATCAATTTTTATTTCGCTTTGCGCACCATGTTGAACTAAAATACTAAGAATTCTTCCAACATCACCGCGCTTAGTGGAACGTGTATAAAGTTTTCCATCACTGTAAGTACCCGCGCCACCTTCACCAAAACAATAATTCGAGTCTGGATTAACAACACCATCTTGCTGTATTGCCTTTAAATCTCTGCGGCGCGTTTGAACATCTTTACCTCTTTCAACTATAATTGGTTTGACTCCAAACTCGATCAATCTTAATGCAGCAAACATACCGGCTGGACCCATTCCGACTATAATAACTTTTTTATTAGAATTAACTGGTAGGAAATTATAAACTTGGCTTTCTACAAAAGGATCTTCATTTATATATACTACAGCCTTAAGACGGTAAATTGGATTCTTATTTCTCGCATCGATAGACCTTCGTATTGATTGAACTGAATTAATCTCAGCAACATTAACATTAAGTAATTTAGCTGATTCAGTTCGCAAATAAGAATCATCATTTAATTTTTCTGGTGGGATTATTATTTCAATTTCTTTTTTCATAGTGTCCTCTGTTTTGAGGAAATTGTAAAGTAAATGAGCAAATTAAGTGATTGTAAGATAATGTTAAGTTTAAATATAATTACTTAGCTTAAGGCTAATACGTAGATTTAATAAATCCGCCATCAACAACAATTGTTTGCCCAGTTATGTAACCAGCTTGTTTCGAAGCAAGAAATACTATTGTTGATGCTACTTCATTTGGATTCGCTAACCTTTTCATTGGAACATCTTCAGACATGTTTGCCAAAACTTCTTCTTGCGAAATTCCATGTTGTTTAGCTCTTACAGAAGCCAATTCATACAATCTTCCAGTTAAAGTATAACCTGGGGCTACATTGTTAACTGTTATATTAACCCGGATTTGTCATTAGAAATTTTCGGTTGATACAACAAAAGGCCAGCTAA
>CAZEDR010000151.1:0-7859 GCA_964510975.1 uncultured Melioribacter sp.
ATTGCTTTTCACTTCCTTTTACGATCATCCCAAATCTAATTCACACAACCGGTTAGACTAGCTTAGTTTCATCACAAATTTATAGCCGATGCATGATAAACATCGTAGTGAACCTTTTTTATTTCCGCATCATTTAAGTATTCGTCGAATGTCATTCGCTTATCAATTATTCCGGATGGAATTATTTCTATAATTCTGTTTGCAATTGTATGTATGAACTGATGATCGTGCGAGCTGAAAAGAACTGTTCCCGGAAAATCAATTAAACTATTGTTCAATGCTGATATTGCTTCGAGATCAAGATGGTTTGTTGGCTCGTCAAGAATGAGAGCGTTGGCGCCGGTTAACATCATTTTGGCCAAGAGACATCGGACTTTTTCTCCGCCGGAAAGTACACTGGCCTTTTTCAAAGTCTCATCTCCGCTGAATAGCATTCTCCCCAAAAACCCGCGTATATAAGTCTCTTCTTTTTCTACAGAATATTGACGAAGCCAATCAATCAGATTCAAATCAACATTAAAGAAATCGGCATTGTCTTTTGGAAAATATGCGAGCTTTATTGTAGCGCCCCATAAGAAATTTCCTTTATCTGCTTTCTCTTTGCTTGTAAGAATGTTAAACAAAGTAGTCTTTACTAAATCGTTAGGACCAACAAAAGCAATCTTATCACCCTTCTCAACTCTAAAAGTTAAATCATTCAAAACAATTTCTTCATCAATATTCTTGGTGAGATTGTTTATATCGAGAATATTGTTCCCGGCTTCCCGTTCCGGCTTAAAAGCAATGTAAGGCATTTTACGGGAAGAAGGTTTTATGTCTTCCAGTGTAAGATTCTCAAGCTGTTTTTTTCTTGAAGTAGCTTGCTTGGATTTTGATGCGTTAGCGCTGAAGCGGAAAATAAATTCTTGAAGCTCCGCTCTTTTTGCTTCCACCTTTTTGTTTGCATCTTTGGCTTGCTTTGCCGCAAGCTGACTGCTTTCCAGCCAGAAATCATAATTGCCGGTATACATTTGAATTTTGCCAAAATCAATATCGGCAATGTGTGTGCAAACTTGATTAAGGAAATGTCTATCGTGAGATATTACAATTACCGTGTTCTTAAATTTTTCTAAAAAATCTTCCAGCCATCCGATTGAAATTATATCGAGGTGGTTTGTAGGTTCATCCAAAAGCAATATATCTGGGTTGCCAAATAACGCTTGAGCTAAAAGTACTTTTACTTTTTCGTTACCGGATAATTCCTTCATCAACTTAGTGTGATCTTCTGAGTTGATGCCGAGTCCGCTCAACAGTTCAGCTGCTTCAGATTCTGCTTCCCAACCATATAACTCTGCAAATTCTCCTTCAAGCTCGGAAGCGCGGATTCCATCTTCGTCGCTGAAATCCGGCTTTGCATACAAAGCATCGCGCTCTTCCATAATTTCAAAAAGCCTTTGGTGTCCCATCATAACTGTCTTAATCACTTGATAATCATCATACTCAAATTGGTTCTGCTTCAATGTTGCAAGTCGCTCTCCTTTGCTGATCGAAACCTCGCCCGAAGTCTGCTCTATCTCTCCGGAAAGAATTTTTATAAATGTTGACTTCCCGGAGCCGTTAGCGCCAATAATGCCGTAACAGTTTCCCGGTGTAAATTTTAGCGTTACTTCTTCGAATAATGTTCGTTTGCCGAATCTTAATGCCAGATTACTTGTGCTTAACATTTATTGTTTATTCCAATTTCTTGTTAATAATCTAATTTTAATAACGCGTTTTATTTTTTGCTTGATTTCAAAAGCCGATTTCATCAACAGTGATGAGAAAAGAAGAAGAATGTTTAGTTCAGGTCAACTTCGAAAATCCGGAGAGGGAAAAAACACAAATTCGCTGTTTAGAGGGTGTTCTTATCCAAAACTCACATCAAAAATACGAATTAATTGCGTTGGTAACAATTTGGCTAATTGTTGTTTGATCAATGGGATTCTGTGTAAAACATTTCCCGCGTTAATCCGCGGATACTCTTTATTTTGGTAATGCACAAAAGAATAAATTCTTTTATAGATTTGAGCAAACATTAATGAAAGGGAAGAGAATGGAATATGTTAATCTTGGCAGAAGTGGTTTAAAGGTTAGCCGGCTTTGTCTTGGAACTATGAATTTTGGTCCTTACACAACTGAAGCTGACAGTTTCAAAATTATGAATTGTGCATTGGAACTCGGAATTAATTTCTTCGATACAGCTAATGTTTATGGCGGAATTGAAAATCCAAACGGACTTGGTGATACTGAAAGAATTATAGGCAACTGGCTTACTGAAGATAAAAGCCGGAGAGATAAAATTGTTTTAGCCACAAAAGTTTACGGAAGAATGGGAACCGCGCCAAATCAATCAAAGCTTTCCGCTTACCATATTCGTAAAGCATGCGAGGACAGCTTGCGCCGAATGAAAACAGATCACATAGATTTGTACCAGATGCATCACATCGACCGCGAAACTCCGTGGGAAGAAATATTCCAAGCAATGGAACAATTAGTGCGAGAAGGAAAAATTACTTACTTGGGAAGCAGCAACTTTGCCGCGTGGAATATTGCCGAAGCGCAAATGATTGCTAAACATAGAAACTTTCTAGGACTTGTATCCGAACAAAGTATTTACAGTTTAAGAAACCGCAACCTAGAGTTGGAAGTAATTCCAGCTTGTTATCATTTTGGTCTGGGATTAATTCCATGGAGTCCGTTGGGCGGAGGAATTCTGTGCGGTGTTTTAGAAAAGAGCAAAGAGGGAAGAAGAACAAGAGAGCCGTTGCAGAAGTCTGTTGAGAAACTTCATCCGCAAATCGAAGCTTACGAAAATCTCTGCAAAGAAATAAACCAAGCGCCGGCAGATGTTGCATTAGCTTGGGTATTAAGCAATCGGGTTGTAACTGCACCGATAATAGGTCCGCGTACAGTTGAGCAACTTGAGCAGAATGTTAAATCACTTGATATTAAACTTGATACAGAAACTCTTAAGAAGCTGGATGAAATTTGGCCGGGACCGGGAAATCAAGCGCCGGAAGCTTATGCATGGTAGAATAACAGTCGGCTTTCAGCTATATGCTATCAGCTTACTGATTAGATAGAATTGTACTTATTAAATTGGCTGAGGATAAATAATTTGATAATTTTTGTTCATTCCCATAAAAAGAATTTGGAGAACAGATGAAACTCTTAGAAAGAACTTTAGTCATTTTACTAACAGTAGTTGGATTGTTGTTTAATTCCTCTGACTTAAGCGCGCAAAAAAAGAAGCTTACCTACAAACAAGTTTATGAAGGGGGCGGAATGCGCGGAATGATGGGCATGATGGGAATTAGTCGTACAAATGGATGGATTGATGATGATCATTACATTGAAGTAAAATACAACCAGAAAGAAGGTGGTTTGCGTGCAGAATCATTTAAAACTAATGTGAAAGATGGTTCATCAGTTCCTTTGGTTGACAACAGCAAAGTTCAACTACCTGAAGGCTTTTCTATTGATCGTCCAAACTTATTCTCAAGTGATTACAACTATTATCTCTTTTATTCAAAAAAGAATATTTATTACTACTCACGCCCCGAAAATACATTTAAGCAATTAACGAATGATGAGGCTGAAAAGAATATTTTTCAACTTTCTCCCGACGGTAAAAAAGTTGCTTACGTAAAAGGAAACAATCTTTATGTTTTTGATACTGAACTCGATAAGGAAATTCAGCTTACAAAAGACGGATCTGAACTAATTTACAACGGTAGAGCAAGCTGGGTTTATATGGAAGAAATTCTTGGCAGAGCGACTAAGTACTCTGCTTTCTGGTGGTCGCCAAAGAGTGATAAGGTTTGCTTCCTCAGATTTGATGACAGCCCGGTTCCCGATTTCCCAATTTATCATGCAGATGGACATCACGGGGAACTTGAACATCAGCGCTATCCAAAAGCCGGTGATCCAAATCCCTATGTAAAATTTGGAATCGCAAATATTGCTGATGGAAAGATTACCTGGGCAGATTTTGATGAGAAGGCTGATCAATACATTGCATGGCCAACATGGACTAAAGATAATCGCTTAACGGTTCAATGGATGAATCGTGCGCAAGACAATATTATTCTTTATTGGATTGATACCAATACGGGAAAGAAAACTGAACTCTACAACGAAAAACAAAAAGAATGGGTCGAGTGGTTCGAAGATTTATATTTCTTTGATAACAACAGCGGGTTCTTGCTTAAATCTAATGTTGATGGGTGGGATCATCTTTACTATTACTATTTGACCGGCAAGTTAAAGAAGCGTTTAACGCAAGGTGATTGGCAAGTTACAAACGTTGTATTGGTTGATGAAGCAAATAAGAAAGTTTATTTCCATAGCCCGCTCAAAAATAGTACAGATAAATATCTTTGTGTCGTTGGCTTTGATGGAAAGGATTTTAAACAGTTAACAACATTTCCGGGTCAGCACACTGCCTCAGTCTCTCCTAAAGGAAAGTACTACATTGATTCCTACAGCAACATTACTACTCCATCAAAAAGCGAGCTGTATTCAATTGATGGAAAGCTGATAAAAACTTTGAGCGACAGCAAGAACACGCAGTATGATGAATTTGCAATGGCAAAACCGGAGTTGTTTAGAATTCCTTCCGGTGATGGATTCGAATTACCGGCCATTTGGTATTTGCCGGCAGACTTTGATCCAAACAAGAAGTATGCAGTAATATTCAACGAATATGGTGGCCCGAACAGCGGTTCGGTTAGAAACTCTTACTCTGTTGGTTTAAGCCAAAGTTATTATGCTCAGCAAGGAGTGATTTTTATTTCTGTTGATCACCGCGGATCCGGGCATTTCGGAAAAAAGGGGCAAGCGTTAATGCATAGAAATCTAGGCAAATGGGAATTGTTCGATTACTCCGCGGCGGTAAAGTGGCTCAAAACAAAATCATTCATCGATTCTACGCGAATTGGTATTACCGGTGGAAGTTACGGCGGATATGTAGCGGCACTTGCTGTAACTAAAGGCGCTGATTTCTTCACCCACAGTATTGCTGAGTATGGTGTGATGGATTGGATGCTTTATGATAATGTTTATACAGAAAGATATATGGACACTCCGACAGAAAATCCCGAAGGATATAAAGCCGGTTCAGTTCTAAATTACGTTGATAAGTTCAAAGGCAAAATGCTTATAACACATGGAACAATTGATGATAATGTTCATCTCCAAAATTCTGTTCAATTGGTAACGGAGCTTCAAAAGCAAAACAAAGATTTTGAAATGATGTTTTATCCAAACTTCCGTCACGGTGTTGGAATGCCCCACGTAACTAGATTGAGAAATCAATTTTGGTTTAAGCATTTACTTGGACGAGAATTGGATGTAAATAAGGATTGACAAAGATATTGCTTGCTCGTGGTCGGATTAAGATCACGAGCAAGATCAAGAAAAACAAAAAAGCTTATCTACAATATCCAGTATCAAGAATCCAGAATCGAGTATCAAGTGGACTACAACGAAAATCCAAAATCATATTACGCGCCGATGCACACAGCCGAGCATCTTTTGAATGGAGCGATCAATCAAATGTTCGGCTGCGGAAGAGCATTCAGCGCGCACATCGAAAAGAAAAAATCAAAGTGTGATTACCACTTTACCCGCGACTTAACAGCAGAAGAAATTGCTGCAATCGAAGAAAAAGTTAACTCGGTAATTCTCGCCGATATGAAAGTTGCCGAGAGCTTTATCACGAGAGCTGAAGCAGAAAAAGAGTTTAGTCTTTCCCGTTTGCCCGATGAAGCCGGCGAAACTTTGCGCGTGATTACAATCGGCAATTACGATAAATGTTTGTGCAGCGGTCCGCACGTTGAATCAACTAAAGTTATCGGCGGATTCAATATTGTCTCAACCAGTTTTGAAAATGATGTGTTGCGGGTTCGCTTCAAAATAAATGAGCTGAAAACATGAAACACTTTTTAACGGTTGTAATCTTTATTTGTTTAGCCGGTTTTACTTTCGCGCAGAATGTTAAGAATGCAGACCGCGAAGCAATCCTTAAAGTTCTTGAAGATCAGCGAATATCATGGAATTCCGGCGACATCGAAAGCTACATGCAAGGTTACTGGAAATCCGATTCATTACGCTTTGTTGGTAAAACCGGAGTAAGATATGGCTGGAACGAAACTCTGAACTCCTACAGGAAAGGTTATCCTTCAAAAACCGAAATGGGGAACCTTACTTTTAATTTAATTTCGCTGGAATTTCTTAGCCAGACTTCCGCATTCATGATTGGCAAATGGAGTTTAGAACGTGCAGAAAACAGCGTTTCCGGTCATTTTTTGCTTATTTGGAAGAAGATAGAAGGGAATTGGCTTATTACCGCTGATCATTCCTCTTAATGTCCAATTTAAATCTTTTCTTCTTCGTCAATTAAATTTGTAAAATTATTCCATTAGGGTTTATTTTTGCGTGTCAAAATTAGAGGGATTGCGACATGCCGGAAGAACTCTTCCTGAACATTAAATTCAAAAACCGTAAAACCGGAGAACTTAAAGAAGGTTATGTTAAGGTTCCGGATGTTACCAAGTACGCCAACGGTTTAAAAAAGTACTTCGATATTCATCAATTCCGAATCTGCGAGAAAAGATTGGTCAGTCGTGACGAATTTGAAAATAAAGGGAAGGTCTGAAATTGCCTAAATTGGTAAAAAAGCTTCAGTCATTAATTTCTCAACTAATACTCTTTTCTTATATCGCTTTCTCATTGGTATCGCTGCAAAATTGTACAAAACATAAGCAAGATGAATCTACTTCGGAGCAGCTTTCTAATGATAAAGCAGAAGTGGTAAAATTTCTTCTTCAAAAATTCAATGCGGAAGTTTTTGATTGCAAAAGCCAAATTGCCTTGGAGAAAACCGTTGTTACCGATACCACACTAATTGGTGTTTTTGAAAAAGGGAATGAGACTTATCTCAACGCCCAAATTAAAACAGATTGCTCAAAAAAATATTTTGTACGGCTTAAATGTTCGGATGAAGTGATAGCCCAGTACAGAAAGACCAAATCGAATAATGCAATTATTGCCGCAAGATTTAATCGTATTGATCACGCAGAGATCATTGCAAATGTTGACTCGCTTGATGGAGTAAATCCGGCAATTAACTTAGGCGAATCGGTAATTCTATCCGGGATCTGTTACGAAATTAGAGAAACACCAACGGGTCTAAATGCAAATTGATTTACTGGACTTTGAGCAGTTTAACGGGTTTATTCAATCTAACAGAACATCTGTTGTTTATTTTAGTACGCCGGATTGTAACGTATGTAAAGTTCTAAAGCCCAAAGTGATGGAGCTGCTGGAAGAAGATTTTCCTAAATTTGTTTTTGGTTATGTCGATTGCGATTTCAACAAAATTACAGCTGCGCAAAATTCTGTTTTTACAGTTCCCACTTTAATTGTTTTTGCAGAAGGCAAAGAAGTTTTACGGAAATCCAGAAACATCTGTTTAGCCGAACTGAATGAGGAAATCTTAAGAATTAACTCGTTTTTTGATTAGTTTTTGCCGCGGCCTTGAATTCTTTATATTTTTTTCGATAATTCTACTAGCGTTTAGTTTATTTTGAAAAGAAAATTTGTCCTTACAAAATTTTCTGGATTTTGTAGGAGAATTAATAGAGATTTGACAAGTTAACAAAACAGCGACAATCAAATTGTCGGTTGGTATTATATCCGGGTCCGTGATGAGTGAAGTAATTAAAAAGCATAAAATTCTTGTTGTTGAAGATGATGAAATTTCTAGGGATGTTTTAATTCTGTTTCTCAAAAGTCAGTTTGATATTCCGATTTGGAATCTCAAAAAATGCCCTTGCAGC
>CAZEDR010000151.1:7869-8091 GCA_964510975.1 uncultured Melioribacter sp.
TCAGTTTGATATTGATGAAGCGAGAAACGGGCAAACTGCATTAGAGAAAGTTGATAATAATCAGTACGATTTGATTTTGATGGATGTAAATCTTGGGCGGGGCATGACCGGATTGGATATAACCAAAAATTTAAAACAGAGACCCCATTACGCCAATGTTCCGATTATTGCAATTACTGCATTTGCAATGAAAGGAGATAAAGAAGAATTTCTGCAAGCGGG
>CAZEDR010000152.1:0-8085 GCA_964510975.1 uncultured Melioribacter sp.
TACCCCCTCAAAGTAGCGTGTATACCAATTTCACCACTTCCGCAAAAAACCGAACCAAAAATATTAGTAGAGAAGGTGAAATGCAAATTATCCGAAAATTTAATCGCTATTCTTTTTGTGCGAACGGTCCATAAGTTTTTCGCGCACTTCTCTTCTGAATCGTTCCTCAAATATCATCAGCTGCAAAATTTGCTTTGGAGAAATTAGATTTGCAAGAGACTTATAATAATTGCGTTTTTCCTTAAATATTTTTGCTTCAAGCTCGAAAACTTCTTCTATTTTATCTCTGCACTTCTTACCGCCGGCCTTCTCATCTTCTTTAAGCAGTTCGTCTGTGCTATCTACAAATTCTCTTCGCTGTCTAAGATAATCATGCATTTTTGTAAGATACTCTTTCCTTCTGGCAAAAAAGCGTACAGCATCTTCCTCTTTAAGATCTAGTATTTTTATGAGCCTGGCGTTTTCAAGCTGTTCAATTTTCTCCAAAGCCTTCGGATCAGCGGCTTGTCTGCGCATTCCTTGTGCTTGCAAAAAGATGATTGGGAATAATACAATTAATAAAACATGTACGATTTTCATCATACTCTCCTAATTAATAATTCTTGGTTGGAATCTTTGAATAAATGTTTTCAAGTTCCTCTTTAGTCAGACTTTGTGCAGATAACAATTCATCATTTAAAGGATAATCATAAACAGTTAAAATTCTGTTCTTGGTAGATTCATCCAAAGCCACTTCGCTGTTCTCTATATTGGAAGCAAAAGTTTTATAGTCGCGGCTAATATCCAATTCTAAATCCGAAATATATTTTGAAGAAATAATTTCGTCGTCTAGGTTATCAATTATTTCGTTCACAAACTCGATGTTGCCATTGCTGGAATTATATTTGGGTTGGAAAAAGATGATACTAATAACAACAACGACAAGCGTTGGCAAAGCAAAAGCTAATCTCGGCAAGAGTTTGTTCTTAACCGGCTTTTCCATTTTGTTTCTAATTGTTGGGAGTAAATTGCTAAAATATCTTTCATCTGCTTCAATATTGCCGGCGGATAATTTTTCTAAATCCGATTCCACCAAATTAAATTGGGCTTTCAACTCTTCGGAATCTTCAAGTTCCCGTAAGAATATTTCTCTCTCATTCTCGTTCATTAAATCCGAGAGATACTTTAGAATTCTATCCCTATTCGTGTTCATTTATTCTCTCCAACACTTTCTTTATAGCATGAAAATAATTCGCTTTCAATCCGCCAACACTCTTACCTGTAATTTGCGAAATTTCTTCATATGATAATTGTTCAAAATTTCTCATCACAAATATTTGTCTCTGCTTAATCGGCAGTTTCTCTAAAACTTTATTCACCTTATCCAATTTTTCTCTATTAACCAAATCACCAACAATATCAACATTGCTCTTAAGATCAACTTCCGGATTATCATCATCTAAAGAAAAGAAGTTTTTAATTTTTCTTTTCCTAATTTGATTCAAGCTGCGCGTAGTAACAATTCTATATATCCAAGTAAACAAATTAGACTGAAAATTAAAACTCTGGAGTTTCTTGTACATTACAATAAGAACTTCTTGAGTAACTTCGTCAGCATCCAAATGGTTGCCTAACATCTGACGCGCATGCCAGTATATTCTTTTCTGATACTTCCTTACAATCTCGTTGAACGCCGGTTCTGAACCTTCAAGAAATTGCTTTATCAGATCAAAATCTGCGTCTTGAACCATAACTCCATTATTCTCTTGCTTGATAGACATTCCATCCGGTTGTAAGGTTTAAAGATACAATCCTTCAAAAACCTCATTCTTAACACGACTATGTTCATTTTTTTTGTTTGATTAAACCAACTCAATACTAACGATGTCAAAATACCAAAAGACAAAACAAACAGTACCCATAAAAGAGGTAAACATGAAAAAGATAGTATTATTACTCGTTGGAATCATCTTCGTTTCTCAAACAGTTTCAGCCCAAAATCAAATGGAAAAGATGATGCAGCATCGCGGTCAAAACGCAGTTAAAATGCTCAAACTTACTCCGGACCAAGAAAAGAAGTTTCAAGACTTAACTTATGAAAACCAAAAGGCCGCTGTAGATTTTAGAGCTAAGATTGAGAAAAACCAGCTCGAAATTAAAAAGATGGTTCAGGATGGAAACGTTGACGAGAAAAAACTTCTTCAAATCACGAGCGACAACAGTAAGCTTCAAGCAGAGATGAAAGAAATGGGAGTTAAGAAGTGGATTGAAATAAACAAAATGTTGGATAAAGATCAGAAAGAAATTTGGGCTAAGCACTTACTAAGAATGGGCGAAGGAATGAAAATGATGAATGACAGAGCTAAAGCCGGCGCAAAAATGATGATGATGCGAGGCCGCGACAAAGGTAACCATGAAATGATGATGAAAAAGGAAATGAGAGATAAGGAACAAGGCGATAAATAATTATCAAAGATTGTGAAAACAAGAAGCTGTCTCTCAAGTAATGTTTTTTCATAGAATAGCCCGCAGATGACACAGATTAAACTGATTTCCGCAGATTATTTATTTGAAGAATTACTTATGAGACAGCCTCTTGTTTTTTAAACTACAGCTCGCCAGTTATTGGCCTCAGAACTATTTCCTCCGCAACAAGATTACTCTTCTCGTCATAAATTTTATAAATAAGATTTGCAATAGCCTCCGGTTTCATCATTCTTTCAGAATGCTTATCCAGTGCTTTCTCTGGCCAAATGTCGGTTGCTGTTGGACCCGGAGAAACATTTATTACTCTAATATTCTTATCACGTAACTCTTCTCTTAAAACTTGAGTAAAAGCTAGCAAACCGGATTTGGATGCCGAGTACGCACTACTGCCGGTAAAAATTTTTTGCGTAACTACGGAAAGAATATTAATAATTGTTCCCTCTCTGCGCTCTATCATATCGGGAAGAACATTCTTAATAGTATAAATAGAGCCAAGAAGATTTGTTTGAATAATATTTTCTACAGTCTCAACGGAATCTTCTATAGCTTTTCTAAAAGAGGTAATGCCTGCATTATTAATTAAAGCATCAATCACAAATTCAGAGTTGAGCTTGTCATAAACATCTTTAACGCTTTCTTTATTGGAAATATCCATCTGGATAGGAACAAATTTGTCTCCGAGAGATTCTCTAATCTGATTCAATTTATCAATTCTTCTTGCAGTGCCGGCAACATAGTGACCGTTATAAATAAAAATTTCTGCTAGCGACTTCCCAATTCCCGAACTGGCACCGGTAATCCAGATTATTTTTTTCTTATCAGACATTAAATTCTCTTAGTAATTAGGCCAAGGAACTCAGTTCTTGTTCTTGCATCTTCTTTGAAAATTCCATGCATAGCGCTGGTTGTTGTAATTGAGTTTTGCTTTTGTACACCTCTCATCATCATACACATGTGGTAACCCTCAGCAACAACAGCAACGCCTCTCGGTGATAAATATTTCTCAAGAGTATCGGCAATTTCTTGTGTCATTCTCTCTTGAACTTGAAGACGTCTTGCATACATATCAACTATACGAGGGATCTTGCTGAGTCCAACAATTTTACCGTTAGGTATATAAGCTACATGAATTTTTCCGTAGAATGGTAAAAGATGATGTTCGCACATGCTGTAGAAATCGACATCCTTTACAATAACCATTTCATCATACTTCTCAATAAAAATCGCATCGTTTAAAAGTTCATCAATATTTCTGTTATATCCATCGGTTAAAAATTCATAAGATTTTGCTACGCGGCCCGGTGTTTTCAGAAGCCCTTCTCTATTCGGGTCTTCACCAATCTCCGTCAAAATATCTTTAACACCTTTTTCAATTTTTGAATAATCCATTACTTCATCTTTCCTTTGTATTCAATGAAATTGTTTTCTGTTTCTTTCAGCTTTACTGAGTAAAGTTTTCCCACCGGGATTTTTGTTTCAAGCTGGTTCCAAATTCCGATAGCGATATTTTCGGCAGTAGGAATTTGTCCGGCAAGAAATTCAACATCCATGTTTAAGTTTTTGTGATCAACTTTGGTGATTACATTTTCAATTATGATTTCTTTCAAGAGTTTTAAATCAATCAAATAACCGGTAGTGGGATTGATTTCACCACAGATTGTTACTTCCAAAGTGTAATTATGACCATGTCCGTTCGGATTATTGCATTTCCCGAAGAGTAAATTATTTTCTTCTTCCGATAAGTTTGGATTATATAGTCTGTGCGAGGCTGAAAACACTTCCCGCCGGGTTACGTAAATCATCAGTTACTTCCCTTTTATCACTTTTAGGATTTCTTCCACGTGTCCGGCAACTTTTACCTTGGGGAAAATACTTTGAATCTTGCCCTCTTCATCGATGAGAAAAGTTGTGCGTTCAATTCCCATATACTTCTTTCCATACATACTCTTTTCCTTCCACACGCCATACTTTTCGAGAACTTCCTTATTTTCATCACTCAGAAGAATGAAAGGCAAACTATACTTCTCAGTAAATTTATGATGTAAACTAGCTGGATCTGCGCTAACGCCAATTACAACAGTTTTTAATTTCCCGAAATCCGGAAATGAATCTCGAAAATCGCATGCTTCTTGCGTGCAGCCAGAAGTCATATCCTTAGGATAAAAATACAGTACAACCTTCTTACCCTTAAAATCGCTAAGAGAAATTTTCTTGCCGCTTGCATCGGGCAATTTGAATGCGGGAGCTTTTTTGCCGACTTCTAACATATCAACCTCTTTATTTTCATCAACAATACATTCTTCATTATTAGTTCCGTTTAAAAATAAAAAAGGAGACGTTAATAGTCTCCTTTTTCTTTGAAACAAAACAAATTAGTTTAATTTCTTTAAGCATTCTTGAATTGCGTTATAGTTAGGTTCCTCACCGGCGTTTTCAAGAACTTCTGCATGCTGAACTACGCCATTTTTATCAATGACAAAAGCAGCACGTTTAGCAACACCTTTGAGATCCCATTTGCCGGCAAGCCAAACATCGTAAAATGCGCCGTATGCTGGTGATACTTCTTTATTAAAATCGCTTAAAAGCGGAAAGTTGAATTGATACTTATCAACCCAAAGCTTTTGTGCAAAAGGACCGTCTACGCTTATTCCAAAAACTTGCGCGCTCAGTCCTTCGTAATCTTTCATGCTGTCTCTTGTAGAGCATAATTCTTTTTCGCATACACCGGTTCCAACTGCCGGAAAGAATAACAAAACGACATTACTCTTTCCTTTATAATCAGCCAAACTGTGAGTTTGATTTGCTGTATCTTTTAACGAAAAATTTGGTGCTGCATCTCCAACTTTAATTGCCATTTTTTCTCCTTTTAGTCTTTTAGTTTTCTGCCAATTCTTACTTTAACTTGAAATTCAACTTTACCTTCGGAAGTTACACGTCCTCTCTCTTCAACAATCTCGAACCAGCCAACCTTTTTCTCTGAATTCGCTTCTAAAACCACCTCACGCACCGCTTCAGCTATGCTTTCTGTTGATATTCCAACGCGTTCTACAACTTCGAATGTCTTTGACATATTAACTCCTTTAATGTGTTATAAAGTTCAATTTGGATTATTACTGTGTGTTCAATCTAAAAATAGTGCTTTATCTACTAACATAAAATATTAGTCAAGAAGTTCTATTTGAGTAAAATTTTTATGATTATTCAACTTTTTACCAGAATCTTTTGTTGTTATTTGAAGATGAACATATCCGGACAAACGGGAATAACTTTTTTGGTTTGGGTGAATGAAAAAGTTAATTTTGCTCACAATTTTTCAGAAATCAAATTATGAGGATGGAATGAAAAGAATCCCTATTCTTTTACTTTTACTTGTCTCCCTTTTAGCTGCTCAAGATAAAAGCCGTAACGCGAATATTACTGCAGAAGAAATAAAAGCTCACTTAAATTACCTCGCTTCAGATGCAATGAAAGGAAGATTTACCGGTTCACCCGAAGAACGCAAAGCCGGCGATTATATAAAAGCTCAATTTGAATCCTACGGATTAAAACCAGCATTCAACGGAAAGTGGTTTCAAGAGTTCCCTTTCATCGAAAAAGTTGAAATGACCAAAAAGAATTCAATCACTTTAAAGAGCGGGACAAAGAAAATAGCTCTTAAAGTAAAAAAGGATTTTTCAGTATTAGGATTTTCCGGTAAGGCCAAAGTTGCCGGAGAATTAGTTTTTGTCGGTTATGGAATATCCGCAGCAAAACTAAATTACGATGACTACGCCGGAATTGATGTAAAAGGTAAAATAGTTATTGCTATTAAAAGCCATCCGGAACATGATAGCTCCCGTTCTGAATTTGACCGCTTTACTACTTTGCGAAACAAAGCAAACAATGCTAAAGACAAAGGTGCGTTAGGATTATTAATTGTTAACGGCTGGTTCCCTAAAAATGATGATGTTATTGCAGAACCCCGTTACGACGGCGCTCCCGGAATGAAAGACTTTCCAGTTGTACAAATCTCGCGAGCAATTGCGGATGAATTATTAAAAGGAGAAAGTTTAGTATTTGCTGACCTACAAAAACAGATTGACGCCTCTAAAAAACCTCAATCATTCATTCTAAAGAATACCAAAGTTGAACTCTCTGCTGAAGTCAACGAGGTTCAGAAAATTGCTAGGAACGTAGGCGGGCTTCTGGAAGGAAACGATCCGACTCTTAAAAACGAATACATTGTTATCGGCGGACATTACGATCATCTTGGTATTGATCAGATGAAAGAATCTTCTATGTACAAAGGAGCCGATAAACAAATCCATAATGGTGCTGATGATAACGCTTCCGGCACAACCGGAGTTTTAGAAGTTGCCGAAAAGCTAGCGGCCAATAAAGGAGAGCTGAAACGCAGCATTATCTTTCTAACTTTTTCCGGCGAAGAACTTGGAATTTTAGGGTCGACTTACTACACTAATAATCCATCAGTTGATATTAAAAGTATTACCGCAATGCTGAATATGGATATGATCGGACGCTTGAACGGAGAGAAAAGCCTAACAATTATTGGAGCCGGCACATCCTCCAAATGGAAAGAAATGTTAAATCAAAAAAACAGTTATGGATTTAAGCTTGCGATGAGCGATGGCGGTTCGGGCGGAAGTGATCATCAATCTTTTTCGAACAAGAGCATTCCGGTTCTTTTCTTTTTCTCCGGAACACATTCGGATTATCACAAACCTTCAGACGATGTTGACAAGATCAACTTTGCCGGTGAAGAAAATATTGCGAACTATGTATATGATATCGCGCAAGAGATTCAGAAGCTGAATAAGAGATTAGATTACGTAAAAGTGGAAGAAGTTGCTCAGCAACGCCCTTCCGGCCGCGCACGAGTTACTGTCGGCACAGTTCCGGAATTTGGATATACCGGAGCCGGGTACAAACTTTCCGGTACGACTGAAGGAAGTCCAGCTGCTAAAGCCGGTATGAAAGCTGGAGATATCATTGTAAAGTTTGGACCTAAGACCGTTGGAAACATCTATGATTTCATGTACGCTGTACAAGATTACAAAGCCGGTGACAAAGTAGATGTTATTGTACTAAGAGATGGTAAAGAAACAACCTTCACTCTTGAGCTAATTGCGAAATAGTTTTGTTGATTCTGACTCAATAAAAAAGGCGAACTTAGTTCGCCTTTTTTATAATAAGTTAGCCAATGCAACTCTAGCAACAAATTTTCTATCAGAGGTATAACAAAAATCAACTCGTCCTATACCAAGCAGCTTTCCAAAACTGAGATAACCTTCCCAATAAATTTTGTTATCATTTTTCTGTGCTACAAAGTTCTTTTCATTCCAGTTCTTTAGAACACTGAATCCGGTAATCATATCAATATATAAATCTGTGAGATAATCCAGCCCGAGTGATTGGAAAGGAATTGTCCTCCAGTTATGCTCTACGTGCAATGCAAGCATTTTATCCCCATTATATTCGTAAGGTGTTAATCCTTTAAATGACTGCGAAGGCGAGTAAATATTAAGAGCAACATTTGGAGAAATTGAATGCTGTATTCCAAAATCGCCTAAAGCAATTCCTCCTTCAATTCCAATTTGAAGATAAGGCGCTATGAAAAGT
>CAZEDR010000153.1:0-7979 GCA_964510975.1 uncultured Melioribacter sp.
TTGGATGCGGCGATGTTTTTGGGGCTACTTTCTTTTCTTCCTATATTCGCAACCGTGATTGCAAACGCTCGCTAGAATTTGCTAATCATGCCGGCGCTGTTGCCGCATCAACTATTGATCTATTTAACTGTGTGGGACTTTCTCTGTAATGATTTCAACAGATATAATTAAAAAGCGCATTCTTATAATTGGTTCAAACGGAATGTTGGGGCAAAGGCTTGCCGAGTATTTCTCATCGAAACAAAATATTGAATTGATGTGTTCTTCTAACGAAGATGCTTCATTAATTCCAGACTTACAATACACTCAGGCTGATATTGCGAACAAAAACGCCGTTAAAGAACTTGTACTAGGATTCGTTCCGGACTTTGTAATAAACGCGGCAGCTTACACAAATGTAGATAAGGCAGAAACTGAAAGAGAATTAGCTTGGAAGATCAACGTTAATGGTGTTGATAACCTTGCGCTTTATGCATGGACGATTGATGCCCACCTAATTCACATTTCAACCGATTATATTTTTGATGGTAAAAATGGACCATATTCAGAGATAGACAAACCAAATCCTATTGGTTATTATGGAAGATCAAAGTTAGCCTCGGAAAATTCTATTCATTCCAGCGGTGTTCGTAACACAATCCTTAGAACAAATGTTTTGTACGGACCGGCAAAGTTTAGTCGTCCCCATTTTGTCCGTTGGGTAATTTCTTCAATTAAGGAACAGAAACAAATTAATATTGTTACTGATCAGATTAACAATCCAACATATAGTGATGATTTGGTTTGGGGAATAGATAAAATTGTTGAGAGCAAGAAAGAGGGTATCTACAATATTGGCGGTAAAGAATTACTCTCCCGTTTCGATTTTACACTTCGCATAGCAGATTATTTTGGGTTAGATAAATCGTTAGTGAAACCAATACTTACAAATGAATTGCATCAACAAGCCGCCAGACCGCTTAACTCCGGTTTAATCAATCTTAAGGCTGAAACTGAGCTAGATTACAAGCCCCGCTCAATTGAAGAGACTCTTTCCTTGATGAAAGATGAATTACATCTCTAAAACAACGATTGGTTATTTATCACTTTAGTAAAACTTTTCTAAAAAGATAATTGACAAAATCCACTATTATTCTCAAGTTTAAACAAGAAGATTTACCATCACATCAACTAATCAAGGAGGTTCCAAATGAAGAAAGCTTTCTTATCTATCGTTGTATTATTATTTGCTTATTCTATAAGCTTTGGACAGGTTCAAGTACAGAGCGGCAATTTTTTCTATACCAAGGATAGCCAAAACTATACTTTGCATGCTAACCAAGGAAAGAGAATTGTTGAGTATGAAATTAATTTCACGAAGCCATTTGATAAAAAGCCAAAAGTAATCATTATGCCTTCTTTACTTGATGCAGAAAAAGCTACTCAAGTTCGTTACAGCATTAGAGCAAGCGGTATTTCGAGAGACGGATTTGTATTGATAGCAGAAGTATGGGGCGATACCCAACTTGCATCAATTGGTGGTTTCTGGTTAGCTCATACAGAAGAATAAGTAAGATTTGATTCTATATAAGCCGCATCTGTTTACAGATAGCGGCTTTTTTTTGCTCTGTCTTTTTAGGGATAATATTGGTACGTTTCTCATAAATAAACCGGGGTGCTTATGAAAAAGACTTGTTTTCTAGTCGTTTTTCTTTTTCTCTTCCAAAATCTGATTGCTCAGAACTTTAATTTTAGCATGAATGCATACAAGCAGTTTTTAGCTGACCATAAGAATTTAACCTTTAGTGAGCTTAGTGATTTGTATAGCGGTGGAAAATTTCTTAACAAAATTCCTACTTTTCCTTTGGAAGCAAAATACCTCGATAGCATCAAGATTAAATATCAGTTTACTAATGATGAAAATAACCTTCTGATTAAAAATGGTTTCGTTGTTACAGAACGACTTTCGCGATTCAGTATGAGGCAAATGTTAGCAGATGTCTGGCAGAAAGATTTGCCCCTCTTTATCTCCACGGATCTAGTTCATAACGCTTTTCATGAATCCTATGATGCAATTCTTAAAGGTCTCGAGATTGACTTCATTATACCCAAGCTTGGCGATTTGCTCTTAAGTATGCACTCCAAGATGAGCGAGCTTGACCATAAATATTCTGCAATTTCGGAAATGAAAAACTCGTTACAAGATGTTGATTTGTATTTGTCAGTTGCATTGAAATTACTTGGCCAATCATTTCAGCCATATTATAAAAGCACTGCTGAAGAGGTTAATCAAATCCAAAATTATGTTAATTTGCTTAGCGTGGTTGAAAAACCTCTGTTTGGTGAATTAGCTAGGAAAATGGATTATAGCCAGTTTAAAGTTCGCGGACATTATACTGACGGACAATTCCCGCAATTAGCAAAGTACTTTCAATCTATGATTTGGTTAGGCAGAACTGAACTATATTTAATAAAACCGAAATCAGCAGACACTTATATTGATGACACAGAGGTTCAAAGACAGATTATTGATTCATATTTAATTTCTGAACTAATTACGCTTTCCGGTTCTCAAACAATATTTGATGGTATAGAAAAAGCAATTAAAGCATTTGTTGGTGAACAAGATAATGTTACGGTAGAACAATTAAGATCTGTTATTGCAGCGGCGAATATTTCGAAATGCGAAAACCTACTGAGCGAAGAAACCGTAAAACAGTTTCAAGATACTCTTGAAACAAAACCTTTTTCTGAACAAAGAATTTTATCTCAGTTGCTTGAAAGCGATCCGTTGAGTCCGGAACAAATTAAACCGGCATCGGCATTTCTGCTTTTTGGCCAACGGTTTGTAATTGATTCGTATGTTACCGGAAATGTTGTCTTTGATAGAATTCCAAATAAAATAACAAGAATGCTGCCTTCAACTCTGGATATTTTGTTTGCATTAGGAAATTCTGCAAGTGCTCAGTTGCTTCAACCGGAAATTGATAAGTATAAATACGCTACTAATCTCGCCGGATTAAGATATTTGATAGATTCATACGGAAACGACTTTTGGGATAACTCGATTTATAATCTTTGGTTAAACTCAATTCGTTCGTTAAATCCTCCGGCTGAACGGAATAATCTTCCAACATATATGCAGACAGCTGCTTGGTGGCAGCAGAAAATCAATTCTCAGCTATCTTCGTGGACGGAATTACGGCATGATAATATTTTGTATGCAAAGCAATCTTATACAGGTATGGTTTCATGTTCTTATCCGTACGGATATGTGGAACCAATCCCACAATTTTACAAGGCGATGAACAATCTGGCAATCAAAACAATAGAAAAACTGGATCTGCTTTCAATTGATATGCAAAAACAGAAAGAATATTTCCAGAAATTTTCATCGTTGATGGATACATTAACCACAATTTCGCAAAAGGAATTATCGAATCAAGTATTTAGTGAAGCCGAGAAAAGATTTCTCCGTTCTGTAATTAGTGTTCAATCAGCTGGTTGTGGTGTATCTTATAATGGCTGGTATCAGACTAGATTATTATATCCGAACATACTCGTTGAAATGAATTTAGGAAAGAAAATTGTTGCAGACTATCACACGGCTCCTACTGATGAATTTGGAAATTTGGTTGGGTGGGTAAAGCATTCCGGAACAGGTTATCCGAATCTATGCGTTGTTGTGGCGAATCTTCCGGGAGTTGGAGATGTGGCTTTCGCCGGCCCGGTTTCAAGTTATTTGGAATATACAACAACCGGCTTTACAAGAATAAACGACGAAGAATGGCTTCAGTCTTATTTAGGCAAGGCTCAAAGACCAGATTGGGTGAATAATTATCTCGCAACAAACAAAGGAGCTAAGCGAGGTATTGGTTCCGAGTTGATTACTGATATTAAAGACATGCCTATTCAAAGTGAATTGCCGGATTCTTATGAGATTAATATTGCCAACTATCCAAATCCATTTAATCCGGAAACAAATATTTTATTCACCATTCCTTATAAACTCGCTAACAAGTTTACCGAAGTTAATATTTACGGTATAAATGGGGAATTGATTAAAAGGCTTGTTGCCAAAGATTTACCCGCTGGCAACTATATTGCAAAGTGGGATGGTACAAACGAGCAGCAACAAAAAATTTCAAGCGGAATATATTTGTACAGAATAAACGTCGGTCAATATTCTGCATCGGGAAAGATGAACTTGGTGAAATAGTTCTATATTTCATCATTTTTTCCTTTTCAAGATTTTTTTTATTACCCGTTCTACTTTACATTGCGGGGCAAAAAAATATTCCTTCCACCCCCAAATCCAAGGAGGTGATAATGATTTCTCAGCTTGTCAAGCCGGAAATAATTGATTTAATACAGCACAGACAGTTCGGTGATCTGAAAGAAATTCTTATCGATTGGACGCCGGCTGATATTGCCGATTTAATTCTATCTGTTCACGAAAGTGAACAAGCGATACTATTCCGACTTCTACCTAAAGATTTAGCCGCTGATGTCTTCGAGTATTTTGATATTGACACGCAGCTTCTTCTTATTGAATCGCTTAGTAAAGAGGATGTAGCTGCCATTCTAAACGAAATGGCGGATGATGATAGAACTGCTCTATTCGAAGAGATGCCCTCCAACGTAGTTAAGCAAATGATCGCTTCTCTTTCTCCGGATCAGAGAAAAATTGCTCAACAACTTCTCGGCTACCCTGAGTACAGCGTTGGTCGTTTGATGACGCCGGATTACATTGCCGCGCGTGAGTTCTGGACAGTTCAGCAAACACTTGATTACATTAGAAAAAACGGACAAGATAAAGAAACATTAAATGTGGTTTACGTGGTAGATCATCGCGGTCTGCTTGTTGATGACGTTGGAATTAGAGATTTCTTACTTGCACCGCTAGAATCCAAAGTAGAAGATTTAATGGACTTCAATTTTGTTTCTCTAAAAGTAAATGACGATCAAGAAACTGCTGTTGAATTATTTAAGAAATATGATAGGACGGCTTTACCGGTAACTGATAGTAGTGGAATGCTGGTTGGTATTGTTACGGTTGATGACGTTTTGGATATCGCTGAAGAAGAGGCAACGGAAGACATACACAAAATTGCGGGTATGCATGCTTTAGAAGAACCTTATCCTGATATTAACATCTGGGGGATGGTTAAGAAGCGCGCGCCCTGGTTAGCAATTCTTTTTATAGGAGAAATGCTAACAGCCACTGCCATGGCATACTTCGAAGATGAAATGGCGCGTCAAATTTTGTTAACACTTTTTATTCCCCTAATTATTTCAAGTGGTGGAAATACCGGATCGCAAGCTGCTACTTTAGTAATTCGTGCACTTTCTCTTGGAGAAATTACTGTAAAAAATTGGTGGCTGATTCTAAGAAGAGAACTGATTATAGGTATAATTTTAGGCGGTATTCTTGGACTACTAGGCTTTCTTAGAATTACGATCTGGGAATTATCAACTAATGTTTATGGTGAGCATTGGATGTTGTTAGGATTTGCGGTTTCAATTTCGTTATTAGGAGTTGTTGCCTGGGGTGCCATAATGGGCTCTATGCTACCAATAATTATTAAAAGATTTGGCCTCGATCCGGCAACTTCCTCGGCTCCGTTTGTTGCAACACTAGTGGATGTTACCGGAATAATCATTTACTTCACAACAGCTATGCTGATTTTACAAGGTACTTTGCTTTAACAAAACTGGAGAATAAATGAAAAAAAGTATTAGTGTTTTTGTCTTTTCGATTGCTCTTTTTGTTACGTCGTGCTCGTTGTTCCAAAAAGATTCGTTCCAAGGTGAGTGGCAATTAACACTCACCGGTGCATTAAGTGAGACGCTTCAATTTACAATTAAGGATGATAATTCCTTTTACGTAAGAAAAAATATTCAATATGGTTCACGTGATTACGATGCCGAGATTAATGGTAAGATTGAGAAGGATGGAAAAGTCACTGCCGAAATTATTGCTTCGGGTCAGCCAATGGGACAGCTTGACGGATATTTAAATTTCGAAAACGGTAAAGGGAAATGGAACGCAAGTATAATTAGCGGCGAATGGACAGCTATTAAGAAATAATTTTTATTGAAAGTTTTAAAACAAAAAACCCCGACAAAAACAAATTTGCCGGGGTTTTTTATAACTAATTCTACTCAAGCTTTAGTTCTGAACTTTCTCCATTACTTTAGCTTTAATTTCTGTTCTTCTGTTTAAGTCACGGCCTTTCTTAGTCTTGTTATCAGCAGCCGGTTTGCTTTCGCCAAAGAATTCAACAGTAATCTTATCTTCGCCTAAACCTTTCTTAACTAGGTATTCTTTTACAATGTTAGCTCTCTTTTCAGAAAGTTTCATATTGTATTTATCACTGCCAATCGCATCAGCATGACCGCTCAATGTAATCTTCGGTTCACTCAACTGGCTTAGAGTCGTGTAAGTACTATCCAAGCTCAAAGCTTCTTTCTTGCTAACTTTATGAACGTCGAAACCGAAATAAACATTCTTGTAACTATATTCTTTTTCAACCATTGTTACCGGAACATCGTCTTTAGGATCGAGTGGATTTGAACCTCTGTTAAATTCAACACCATCACCAATAGTACCGCCATCAGTATCAACTACCAACGGATTGGTTTTGTGTTTAAGAACTTCAGCGCCGTCATTTAATCCGTCACCGTCTGTATCAACTTTTAACGGATCGGTTTTATGTTTCATTATTTCTTCGCCATCATTCAAACCATCACCGTCTGTGTCAACCTTTGTTGGTTCAGTTTTGAATTTCATTACTTCATCGTAATCGGTTAATTGATCGCCATCAGTATCAGCTTTTAACGGATTGGTTTTGTAGTTCATAACTTCTTCGCCATCTTTCAAGCCATCACCATCAGTATCGGCTTTACGCGGGTCAGTTGTATATTGCTTTACTTCTGCACCGTCATTTAATCCGTCACCGTCAGAATCTGCATTTTTAGGATCAGTTCCAAGTTCAAGTTCTTCGCATCTGGTTAGACCATCTTGATCTCTATCGGTATCGCAGCTTTCTGCAGAGTATGCAATACCAGCTCCAATGTTTAGATAAGCATCATTAGCAACATCAATTTTGAAGTAGTTCAAATTATCGGTTAATGAATATCTAGCACCGATGTTGAGGTCCAAAATCAAATCGTCAGCAAGTTTAATTTCGGTACCAATACCAAAAGGTATAACTCCTGTCATTCCGCTTTCTTCTACCGCAAGTTTAGAAACGACACTAGGTTTTGTTCCAACAGAATAGTTTAACAAACCAAAACCTGCGTAAACGTAAGGATTCCAATTTTCTAAATCCCAAGGGGCAAATAGTAATTTAGCTTCGATAGGAACTATCGAGGTTGAATATTCGCCAGTGCCTTTTTTGCTAAGAGCATAGTTAAAGTCATCACCAGAAAGATTTCCATAACCAAGGCTTAATTCCACATTCCATTCTCTTGTTAATTCAAGTCGAGCAAACACATCAAACAAATATGAACTTAAAGACATACCATTATCGTTGGGATCTTCAAATTCGGTTTGAGACAAAACACCGTTTGCTCTAATACCAGCTTTCAATCCAAAATCTTTGAACTGAGCTGATGTTTGTGTTACCCCAATTAGTATCAATACTAATAACAGAGCGACTTTTTTCATTTACTTCTCCTGTGATATTGAGTGAAAAAATTTACTTATGAATCTTAAATGTGCTTATAACAACTAGAAAATCATTCAAAATTTTTGCGCCAGCTTCGCATTAAAAAACCGGCTATGATCAATCCTAGTCCAATTACTGCAACTTGAATATACTGATCTGTATAATAATAATAACCGCCTGAAGAAACCGGAACGTTTTGAAGCTCAACAGAATTAAGCCCTTCTCCATGAGCGATTTCCACTTTATAGCTAAAATGAAGTAGGGAATATGCTAGTAATACAGCGCCTTGAAGAAAGCAAACTATATCAACTACTGAAAACAATACAT
>CAZEDR010000154.1:0-344 GCA_964510975.1 uncultured Melioribacter sp.
CTGATCAGCAAGTTTCCAAACTTCTTCGGAAAACTTTCCGAGCGGAGAAAGATCTTTTGATTGATATCCGGGCACGTATTCTCTCATCGTTTGAGAAACAGTAATCACTTCCGGCAAAACTTTATAAGCGATATTTAATTTGCCTTTAGAAACTTTCGAGAAGTAATTCTTGGCGAACAATAGATGATCTGCAAAATATTCATCGTTATGCGGAAGCGGGTCGAGAATTGTATCTCCGTAAACTTGTGTATAGTGAGAACCGAATTTTCCCGTTCCAATTGTAGCATCATACTTATCTTCTTGAAAATCCACCATTACAGCTAAAATCTTTAGTGTATCCGAAG
>CAZEDR010000154.1:354-5605 GCA_964510975.1 uncultured Melioribacter sp.
AAGAAGAAAAGTTCTGAACTAGGTTTTGCGGAACAGCGAAACGCTTATTATAAGATTGGGCAGAGATGCTGCCCAATCCAATAATCAATATTAGAAACCCAACTAAGTTTTTCATTTATGGTTAAATGCCTCTTGGAAATCCTAAAGTAGATTCGCTCTTCGCTCCCCAATTCATTGAAAGTGAAAAACGAAGTGTGTTAGAAAGCGGATGGTTTTCACTTCCCTTAAATACATCTGTTGTAATGTAGCTGAAATCAAATCCGTAAGAATCGTAACGAATGCCGGCACCAAGTGTCATGAATTTTCTATTACCGAAAGCCGGGTCTTCATAAAATAAGCCAGCTCTAAGAGCAAACATAAATCCATCTTTCGGGTTGCCGTACCAATATTCAAGTCCGGTAGATGTAACAATATCACGCATCTCTTCACCGAATGATTGATCCGACCATGCTGAAAATATGGCTTGATACCAATCTTTTCTCTTGGTCGTTGTAGTAACGGTTGAAGTATCTTCGCCGATTATTGCATCATTAATATTTGCTTTGCCTTTATCAACTAGAAGTTTGCTGAAATCCAAAGTCCACGTTAATGAATTGTACTCATCAGAAAATGGCTTAACAGCGAAACCGAATCTAAAGTTTGTTGGAATAGGATCGGCTTGCGCTTGATCTATGTAATAAATTTTTGGACCAAGATTGCTAAGGTTAACTCCTAAGCTAAATTTGTTTCCAAGATCGCCAATGAGTGGAATATCCAATGTTTCCGGTCTCCACATCGCAGCAACGTCGAAACTTACTGAAGTAGCAACACCGGAACCTTGTTCTTGTTCTGTAGGCTTATCTGCCAAGCGGCTGTGGATTAATCTGAAGTTAACACCCAAGCCCCAATCGTTGCTAAGTTTTGTAGCATAACCGAGCGTGAAAGCCGCATCAAATGAACGGAATTTTCCAACCGGATCCGGTGAGTTTGAAAGTGTTCGGACAAATTCGCCATAATTCATGTATGTAACACTTACTAAAAGACTTCCGCTAATGTCTTCAATGTACTGGCGGTAAGTTGCATAATCATAAAATATATCTAAGTTAAATTGAGGCAGCCAGTTACTGTGTGTTAAGTTAACTTCGGAGCCGGTTAAAAAAGCAATACCGGCCGGATTCCAAAAGATAGCCGAAGAATTATCCGCCAAACCAACGCCTGACTCACCAAGTCCGCCCGCGCGTGAATCCGGGGCTAATAGTAAAAACGGCACTGCTGCTTCGCCTTGAGCTTTCAATACATTCGCTGATATGAACATTGCACAAACAATCATCAGCATCGAGATTTTTTTCATTTATTTTGTTCCTCCTAAGATTAATTTCATTTCTAATAGATCATCTAACAACCGAGAGTTTACCTAAAACATTGTCTTTGAAACTCCCATCGGCTGATTCTACAATTAATTTATAAAGATAAGTTCCGTTAGCAATTTGATTTCCATCTTCATCTCTTCCATCCCAATCTATCTTAACAAATTTTTCAAGGATATCATTCGTTTCAATAGTTTTGATAAGTCTTCCGGCAATTGTATAAATTTTTATTTTTGCGTTGAATGTTGAACTATAATTATGCTGGAAAGTAAAAGTCGTACTTGATGTCATAGGATTTGGATAGTTTACCAAATCTCTAATCACAATACCATTATCTGCAGAGACAACAGTAAACGCTGCTTCTTGAGATGAAAAATTATTGAATACGTCCCACGCCTTTACTTTTATTTTGTAGTCGCCGGTTGCCATTGAAGAAAAAGTATATTTAGTTAAACCGGATTTACCGCCTGAATTAAGATCGCCAACAAAATTATTAGTGAGATCGTAAGTATTTGCAGCGTCCTCATTTAGAACCGCTTCCAATTTATGTCCAATTCCGGTTCCGGTTGTATTCAAACCGGTTTGGTCTTTGAGTTTGGCGATAATTGTAAAGTTCGGGTTAACCAAATAAGAACTCTCAAAGTTAGTGTCGTCAAAAAATATTTCTATTTCCGGACCCTTGTTATCATTTGGTGTATTCTGATCAGTTCCGCCAACAATTATATTGCTTGTATAACCAACACCATCCGTATTCGAATTTGAAACATAAGCCACAATTTTGCCATTCTTATTCTCGTAAGAAATATCTTTTGGAACAACAAACTCAGTTTCAAACTGTCCGTTTTTAACCGAAGCTCTTCCTTTAAATATCAAACCGCCTTGCTGCTTTGCAGTGTAATTCATTTCTTGATAATATATACTTCTTTCCGAATCATAAACAGTAAGAATAACTTCACCATCAATTTGATTAATCTTTCCTTCAGCATAGCGTACGCTGCCTTTTAATTTAACAGTGCTGAGCGCACTAAGTTGGATCTGTGACTGCGTACTTTTTCCATTAACAGAATCAATACTAACCGGAAGTACCGGCAAGTTCATTCTTATAGTCGGGTCGCCAAAGAGATGATACTTTTCATCATTTTCTCTATCAACCATGTATTGTTTTAAAAGGAAGTAGGCCTTTCCAACTCTTATTGGAAGATTGTTTGCATCTTTTGTTCTAAACAGATTTGTGTAAAGGGAATCATTCAATGTAGCATTGTATTGAGAATACACTATACGCGACGCTGTAAAAGCCAAAATGGAACCGGCATCTTTCATGTTCATCAAAGTCTCTGTAGAACTTTGCTGCTTCGGATCGTCGTATTTTCCAAAATCGCAAGTAGCGGCAGTTAGGAAAAAGTAATTCGAATTCTGAAGCTGTGGAATTGATGTTGTCTTTTCAAAAACATTTTCGTGAGCCCAAAGCTCCGGACTGCCGTGACCCACATAATTGAGAATTAGTGTTCCGCCATTAATTGCATTAATGATAGCTTTGTTAACTTCCGGCTTTCTTCTTCCTAAGCCAACATAAACAGTAGGATATGCAACAAGATAAATCTTATTCTGGAAAAAGTATTTTGGAAGAATTTGGTTTGCTAATGTTTCAGATTGTGATGTATGCATATCGCCATTATCTTCACCCGATCCAGCCGGGCCATCATCTGCAATCAAAGTTATGGAAGTTCTCCAATCACCTTTACTCTGCACCGTTTCATAGTTAATAATTTTATCAATTGCGATGTCTGCTTCTTTAGCAGACTGAACATTTAGTCGGCCTATAGCAACATCAGGCTTTAAGTCTGCGCCGGAAACACGGGCAAAGTAATCGTCAGACGCATATGAATAAATCTCATCCAGCGATTGCTGTGTTTGATAGGTTGGTACAAAGTTGATATTGTTTTTTACAGTATTCAAATAATCGTAAGTGCCGTCGCCAAAAAGAAGTACATAAGAAGGTTTTATCTGCCAGCTATCATAAGCGAATTTTATAAAGTCGCGAATAGCCATCGGATCGAATACTCCACCGGAAAATTCATTCATTATTTCATCAACATAAAAGGCTTGAGCTGTCATCTTATTTGGCGAATCTGCTGTTCTATATTTGATATAACGTTCTGCTTGAGTTTTCAATTCCTTAGGCGCAATTACAATCAATTCACTACCGCCCATAGTTCCGCGGATGTTTGAATTGTCTACTTTAACAGTTCCGGTTGGAGTTTTGTAACCGGCTGCTGTTACCGCAAAATACTTTGATACCGCTCCTTTTGTTTCAGAAGCTTGAAAACGAGCTTCGCCGCCGCTAATAACAGAATTTGTAATCATCTTAACATTTGAAAAATCGGAAACATCAAATATCTGTATTGCACCGCTGGAAAAATTTGTAAATGTATAATCTAATGTTGCAGTTGTATCTTTTGAGTAAACAGTAAGATTATCTCCTACGGCACGGAGATACTTGTTATAAGCTATTTCAATATAATCCAGATATAATTTGGTACTAGCCGATGGATCCACAACCGAAATTTTTAGAACACTTCTGTCGTCTGTAAGTCCACCTCTATAAGTTGCTTGCGCAAAACCTTCGCCGCCGTAATCATAATGGGAATCAATTCCCCAAATAGAACTAGTATATATCTGACTTCCACTCTCTTCAATTTTATAGTACGTTGTTGAAGTTGATGTATGTGCAACTCTAACAGTGTATTCAATTGGAGTATTAAGAACCCAGCCGTTAAGAGAATTAATAAAAGTTCGGCTCTTTACACTTACATCTAACAGTTCTCCAAAATATTCTCTGCCCGATTCTCCAATGTTTACGCTGTCTTTTTCGTAACTCTTAAATGCCCTAGTAAAAGTCTGCTGCGAAGCATTACTCACGCTAAGCGAAGGTTTGTCCGCTATTCTCTTACCGGTTGTTCCGCCAAATGTTAACCAATAATAATTTTTCTTTGAGTAATAATTCTTTGAGCGCATCAACGCTTTATAATCTTTGTTGTATTCCCAAAAATCGGATGGTCTTGCATAGAATAAAATATAATCAGCAGCGTCGAACTTGCTATCTTCTTCACCGAAAATCTTAATCGCGTTCTCAATCAAGCCGGTGTTGTTTGTTTTGCGTAAATCTTCCGGAAGCGGCGCCCCGCCGTAACCAAATATTCTAATCGTTTTGGGATCTAAAGAATTAACATCAACTCCTAAACTTTGGAGAAATGTTCTATCAATCTTATAAATTCCCTCTTCATTAGTTTCAAAGCGAAACCAAGTTCCATCTGCTAAAACCGAATTTGATATTTTTTGTAAACGGTTCTGCTGCACTCCCCAGTTCTTTGCTACCGGCCAATTAAGAATTAGTGAACTGAGAGTTTCATCATTAACAACTATTTTACTAGTAACAGACGGACCGAAGTTAATTCTAAATACTATTCTGTTATAAATTTTAATTTGGCCTAATGCCGCATTAAATTGAACCGGATAGATTTTAATTGTCTGCACGGGAAGGTTTCTTACCAAACCAAATTCACCAAAAGTAACTAAGTCGGTTTCTGCGGCTTTGTAGTAATCGGGAATAACATTGTACACAAATTGATTGCCGGAGCTATCCTTTTGCATAGTTGGATTGGGAAGATATCTTCCGGATAAACTGGTAAAACTTGATGAAATAACTTGAATTGTGTTTCCGGTTTCAGCCGGGACACCAACGTTTAGTTCTTTTAACAGAAGCTGAGGCAATCCGGCTTTCCAGCCATTTTCATTGCGTAGACCCGGAATATCTAGCCTTATAAATGATATTCCATTATAAGAAGCTGTAACTGTGTCTTTAATAATCGGTCGGTATTCGATAACTATTGAATTGGCGTCTGAGG
>CAZEDR010000154.1:5615-7970 GCA_964510975.1 uncultured Melioribacter sp.
AGACATGGCGAGATTTAAAACAAAAAAGAGAAACATTATTGAGAATTTGGTTTTCATAAACGCTTTAGAGTTATTTAAAAAATTTTTGCCAAAAAGTGAATGTCAAAAGCGGTAAACAAATTCTCTATATTATTTCTCCAATTTTCTAGGCAAAATTTATGTAAGAACTGCTTATAATGTCAAGACAATAAACAAGTTTTAAGCTTAGAGCTTATTTATTGCATTACTCTAAAATGTGACTACTTTGTCTGCCCAAACAACAAGATCAACACAATCAACCATAGTTGAAATTGGGCAAGCTTCTGTTTCCGATAAACTTCATGAGTTAGTCCCTCGCACTCTACAGCCTCTCCCATCAAGAACAATTTTACTTCGTGTCCTTGTTTTTTGGCTGTAGTTGCAAAGCGAAATGCATTCCATGCTTTTTCAAATTCTTTTGTTTCGAGAATAATTCCGAACTTCATAATTTTTCGATATTCCTTTATTTCATTAATACAAGTTTCTGTGTCTTTACAAATCCGCCGGTTTTCAGTACAGCAAGATAAACTCCGGAAGATAATTGAGAATTGAGAGTTGACAGTTGAGAATTATAGTTCCCGGCATTTTTGTATTCATCTACCAAGGTTTTAACTTTATTGCCAATTGTATCATATATCTCAAGTGAAACATGGCCGGATTTTGCGAGCTGATAGCCAATCTTCGTCTCGGGATTAAAGGGATTTGGATAATTCTGCAATAATTTAACTTCGCTTGGAATCTCTTCGGTTTTTTCAACATCAGTTACAAACTCATAAACACGAACGTAATCAACATTCATCGAAATTGGAAACTGCATAGTTCCATTCGGATTGCCCGGCCAGTTGCCTCCGATTGCCAAATTTAACAAAATGAAATGAGGTAGATGAAATTCTTCCGTACTGTTAACACTATTTGAGATGCTGAAAGTAAAATAAGGTTTGTAATCGATAAACCATTTAATTTGGGCTGAATTCCATTCTATTGTATAAAGATGATATTGAGATACATCGAAAGTTGTTGTTTTTCCTTCTGAGACATGGGCACCGGCTGCGTTAGCCCAGTGGATCGTTCCATTGACGGAAGAAGCATTGTTAACGTGTTCCATTATATCAATCTCGCCGCATTTTGGCCAGCCGATAAAAGAAATATTATCGCCCAGCATCCAGAATGCCGGCCAAGATCCTTGTCCCATCGGAATTTTTATATACGCTTCTATTTTTCCATACTTAAAACTTCTTTTGCCTTGTGTTTTCATTCGTGCCGAAGTGTAACTCTTCCCGCCGTATGATTCTTGTCGTGCAGTTATAACAAGCTGACCATTTTCAATCTTAGCGTTTTCTGGTCTGCTCGTGTAGTATTCCAGTTCATTATTCCCCCAGCCGTTATTGTTCCCTATTTCGAAAACCCAGTTGGAGGTATTTATACTTGGTCCCTCAAATTCATCAGACCAAATCAAATTCCAGCTTTGTCCAAAATTTGTAATTGTATAAATAAAGCTGATATATAGTATGCAGCGCAGTTTCATTATAACATTCCTTAATTGCATTAATAATGTTGTTCAAAATTTCTGGCGCAAAATAAGCAATAGACGATTAACATTTCAGCATAAATAAAAGGATTGTGAATAATCTAGCACTCTCAAAAATACTTTTATCAAAACATGAATCCTTTTGATCGCAATAGCATCTTACTCATTAACAATTTTTATTAAATGAGAGAATGCAAATGGTAGAACATTTAACAAAAGAAACTTTCTTAGAGAAAATTTTCAACTACGAACAAAACCAAGAATGGAAATATAACGGCACACTTCCGGCAGTAATAGATTTTTGGGCTGAGTGGTGCGGTCCGTGCAGAATGGTTGGACCAATCATAGATGAACTTTCCGAAGAATTCAAAGGAAAAGTTAATTTCTATAAAATAGATACCGAAGCTGAGCAAGAATTAGCCGGTGCATTTGGGATTAGAAGCATTCCTTCACTTCTTTTCATTCCGGCAGAAGGACAGCCAAAGATGGCAACCGGCGCTTTCCCGAAAGAGGAATTCAAAAAGATTATTGAAACTGAATTCAACGTTACTGCCTCTCTAATCACAAGTAATTAGTTAAAAAAGTCTCGCACTTTGCGGGACTTTTGTCTAAATACTCGTTACTAGATACTCAATACTTCAGTTTCTTATTTCATCAAAAGCATTTTCTGCGTTTCTGTATAACTACCGCTCTGAAGACGATAGAAATAAACTCCGCTAGGTATCTCTCGACTGCGCTCGAGATGACGCACGCTAAATGTAATTTTGTAATTACCGGCTTGTTTGTATTCGTCTACAAGAGTCGCAATC